>NZ_JASCPQ010000239.1:0-255 GCF_029959305.1 Pseudomonas sp. PS01297 | reverse complement strand
AATCACAAATTTTACCTTAGCCTGAATAAACACCAGTGAAAGTGTCATTCAGTCTATCTTTCTATCACATACCCAAATTTTTAAAGAACGATCTAATCAAAAGATCAGAAATCAACATTCACCATCGTTTGATGGAATGCTCATTTCTAAGCTTTACGACAGAAAAACCACAGAGTAACTCTGCAGTTATCGTCTTCTTCAATGAATCAAGCAATTCGTGTGGG
This sequence comes from Pseudomonas sp. PS01297, assembly GCF_029959305.1. Classification (NCBI taxonomy): domain Bacteria; kingdom Pseudomonadati; phylum Pseudomonadota; class Gammaproteobacteria; order Pseudomonadales; family Pseudomonadaceae; genus Pseudomonas; species Pseudomonas sp. PS01297. Next base: position 31 of record NZ_JASCPQ010000239.1, on the reverse strand, counting down.
AACTTATGGAGCAGCTGATGTCGTCGATTAA
>NZ_JASCPQ010000238.1:0-255 GCF_029959305.1 Pseudomonas sp. PS01297 | reverse complement strand
TTGGCTCAGCAATCGTTGGTTACATCTTTGATTTCTCGCGGAGTAACTTGTGATGCTGATAATCTTTTTGACTATCAGTCTGACTCCACAAGCACCCACACGAATTGCTTGATTCAGTTGTTAAAGAACGGTTGGTTAAGCTTTCGCTCAACCGAGGCGCGCATTCTACAGCAGCCTCTGTTGCTGTCAAGCGGTTATTTTAAGATGTTTTCAAAGTTTCCTTTGTAACATCAACCACTTGCGCTTTCGATCTCT
>NZ_JASCPQ010000237.1:0-255 GCF_029959305.1 Pseudomonas sp. PS01297 | reverse complement strand
GAAGAGTTTGATCATGGCTCAGATTGAACGCTGGCGGCAGGCCTAACACATGCAAGTCGAGCGGTAGAGAGAAGCTTGCTTCTCTTGAGAGCGGCGGACGGGTGAGTAATACCTAGGAATCTGCCTGATAGTGGGGGATAACGTTCGGAAACGGACGCTAATACCGCATACGTCCTACGGGAGAAAGCAGGGGACCTTCGGGCCTTGCGCTATCAGATGAGCCTAGGTCGGATTAGCTAGTTGGTGAGGTAATGG
>NZ_JASCPQ010000236.1:0-255 GCF_029959305.1 Pseudomonas sp. PS01297 | reverse complement strand
ATCAACCGAGATTCCCTTAGTAGTGGCGAGCGAACGGGGACCAGCCCTTAAGCTGTATTGATGTTAGCGGAACGCTCTGGAAAGTGCGGCCATAGTGGGTGATAGCCCTGTACGCGAAAACATCTTTACAGTGAAATCGAGTAGGACGGAGCACGAGAAACTTTGTCTGAATATGGGGGGACCATCCTCCAAGGCTAAATACTACTGACTGACCGATAGTGAACTAGTACCGTGAGGGAAAGGCGAAAAGAACCC
>NZ_JASCPQ010000235.1:0-255 GCF_029959305.1 Pseudomonas sp. PS01297 | reverse complement strand
GACTGCGTGAAGTCGGAATCGCTAGTAATCGTGAATCAGAATGTCACGGTGAATACGTTCCCGGGCCTTGTACACACCGCCCGTCACACCATGGGAGTGGGTTGCACCAGAAGTAGCTAGTCTAACCCTCGGGAGGACGGTTACCACGGTGTGATTCATGACTGGGGTGAAGTCGTAACAAGGTAGCCGTAGGGGAACCTGCGGCTGGATCACCTCCTTAATCGACGACATCAGCTGCTCCATAAGTTCCCACAC
>NZ_JASCPQ010000234.1:0-255 GCF_029959305.1 Pseudomonas sp. PS01297 | reverse complement strand
ATCAACCGAGATTCCCTTAGTAGTGGCGAGCGAACGGGGACCAGCCCTTAAGCTGTATTGATGTTAGCGGAACGCTCTGGAAAGTGCGGCCATAGTGGGTGATAGCCCTGTACGCGAAAACATCTTTGCAGTGAAATCGAGTAGGACGGAGCACGAGAAACTTTGTCTGAATATGGGGGGACCATCCTCCAAGGCTAAATACTACTGACTGACCGATAGTGAACTAGTACCGTGAGGGAAAGGCGAAAAGAACCC
>NZ_JASCPQ010000233.1:0-255 GCF_029959305.1 Pseudomonas sp. PS01297 | reverse complement strand
CCATTACCTCACCAACTAGCTAATCCGACCTAGGCTCATCTGATAGCGCAAGGCCCGAAGGTCCCCTGCTTTCTCCCGTAGGACGTATGCGGTATTAGCGTCCGTTTCCGAACGTTATCCCCCACTACCAGGCAGATTCCTAGGTATTACTCACCCGTCCGCCGCTCTCAAGAGAAGCAAGCTTCTCTCTACCGCTCGACTTGCATGTGTTAGGCCTGCCGCCAGCGTTCAATCTGAGCCATGATCAAACTCTTC
>NZ_JASCPQ010000232.1:0-262 GCF_029959305.1 Pseudomonas sp. PS01297 | reverse complement strand
ATTTGTGTGGCCCCGTCGTTCCTCTGCAACTTAACTTTAACCCACTGAACAACAGTGACAGTGGTTTCGGGATCGGCTGGAATTTACAGCTTTCACAGTACAATCCCAACAGTCGTGTGCTATCGCTGTACACCGGTGAAACATTTAAAGTTAACCTGGAAGAGACGCCCGAAGGTATTGGGAAATTTATTCCAGAGAAGAAGATCGACTCGTTTCATTTTTATATTTTGGACGACAAGCACTATCGCATCGAGCATAAGTC
>NZ_JASCPQ010000231.1:0-264 GCF_029959305.1 Pseudomonas sp. PS01297 | reverse complement strand
GTGAAACATTTAAAGTTAACCTGGAAGAGACGCCCGAAGGTATTGGGAAATTTATTCCAGAGAAGAAGATCGACTCGTTTCATTTTTATATTTTGGACGACAAGCACTATCGCATCGAGCATAAGTCTGGGCTCATTGAAATCCTTGAGGTCGGCCAAGGCGGATTGGCCATGCCGGTGCAAATGCTTTCACCTCAGGGCCATAGCGTGACGTTACAGTACACGCCCTTCTTTACTGAGCCGCTGCTTAGCAGCATAAAAAATG
>NZ_JASCPQ010000230.1:0-264 GCF_029959305.1 Pseudomonas sp. PS01297 | reverse complement strand
CATTTTTTATGCTGCTAAGCAGCGGCTCAGTAAAGAAGGGCGTGTACTGTAACGTCACGCTATGGCCCTGAGGTGAAAGCATTTGCACCGGCATGGCCAATCCGCCTTGGCCGACCTCAAGGATTTCGATGAGCCCGGACTTATGCTCGATGCGATAGTGCTTGTCGTCCAAAATATAAAAATGAAACGAGTCGATCTTCTTCTCTGGAATAAATTTCCCAATACCTTCGGGCGTCTCTTCCAGGTTAACTTTAAATGTTTCAC
>NZ_JASCPQ010000022.1:0-58981 GCF_029959305.1 Pseudomonas sp. PS01297 | reverse complement strand
AGCTTGCCTCGCGATCTTTTAAATAGTCAAAAGATCGCGAGGCAAGCTCGCTCCTACAGAGTGGAGTATTTTCAAGCAGCATTAGGTGAACAACTGTTTAAAAGAGCATTATTTTGATTAACAAACCAAACCTGACGACTTCATCTTAAAGATTTAATCCAGCGTTCAAAAAATTCGCGCTGAACGAGTGGATCGTTAGTAACTCCCTCAGCATCATAGTCAAAAATATTGACCAAATTCTCCCTGAAAGCTTGCTTCCCAAGGGTCAGCTCATACGCCAAAAGCCCTGATGACATTTGCGAAGAAGCTCTTGAAGGATGCACATTGACTTTCGCCCCCTTACAAAAGAACTCAATATTTGACAGCATGGCTCTTAATTTTATAAAGCTCGAAAATAAGTTTTCTGCACAACAAGAATACACAGCCCCATTTACAGCCAAATCAATGCAGGACGACTCAACGTCATATGACAGCTTTGCTGTTACTAAGAGGCCGTCAATTTTCACCGCAATTTCTCGATCATCCACTTTTATTCCCTTGCGGATTTTTCAATAGAACAGCCACATGTACGCCGTTACTTCACTAGCACCCTGCTAATCAACTTCGAGGAATTGAACGTCAATAACCGCACCGCAATAGAACCCAAGAAAGATGAGCGTGCTTTGCATTTTACGAGTTAAAACAGCCTTACGGTGGCAAAAAAACCCTGTAGGAGCGCGCTTGCCTCACGATCTTTAAATCGTTTAAAAGATCGCGAAGCAAGCTCGCTCCTACAGAGGGGTATATACACTTTTTCATGCAACATCGAAAACGATCAAAAAAGATACTGACAACAATGAACCCATATAATAGTTTATTCCAACCCTATAACCAGATACACCACTATGGCCCATAAAACTTTAGACCCTCACAAATAAATCCTTGTGCCCTAGCAATTTCGAGAGCCAAATCACCTATAGTTTTAGCAAAAAAAATTGCCTCGGGAACATCCCATTGGAAGTCCTTTACTACACGAACTTGAAAAGTTCCTTCCGGGTCAAAAGAGGGATACCAACCCACATCCAGCAAAATATTCTCAGGATATTCAACCTGCAACATATCCTCTTTCAATGAATCCCAAGTCAAAGCTGCACTACCCTCAGTTACGCTTGAGAGCTCATCATATAAAACCCTCCCCCCTTTAAAGTCCCACACAATCATTTATTCAACCTCTTAAATTCAAACTCTGAAATTGGATGCCCATGTATTGTTTTCGCACTTAATTCAACCCTCACCCATCGACTAACTTTACCTTCACTAGCACCAACATCATATTCAAACGCCATAGTCTTCCATGTTCTTCCATTCGTGGTCGGGCTACCATATTGAAAAACTCCTCGCTCCAAAGTTTCAATATCAATTCCGGGTTTGTATTTGGCAGGTCCTTTTTTAGTCGATGTAACAATCTCCCTCCAGGACTTATTTTTTGGAGGGCTGTGCTTAAATCCATGAGGAGTCCATCCAATACTGGGAGGTAATTCTGGATAGTTTTCACTGCCACTGGCTTCATGTGCCGGATCTTGAGTGCCAGCTGTTATACCGCATCTATCTTCCCCCGGACACGAACTCAACCCCAACGGATCCACCCACCCTGTCGGGTTGGGCACGTACTGGTAGCTGTTCAGCCCGCCCGCGAGTTTGATCGGGTCGGGGGTGAGGTAGCGGCCGGTGTTTGGATTGTAGTAGCGATGGCGGTTGTAGTGTAGTCCGCTCTCTTCGTCGTAATACTGGCCCTGAAAGCGCAGCGGGTTGGTGATTTCGGCCTTGTCGAGTTTGAGGACGTTGCCGTAGGCCCGGTAATGGGCCGACCAGACAATTTGGCCGCGGTGGTCGGTGAGTTCTTGTGGCGTGCCCAGGTGGTCGAGTTGGTAGTGGTAAGCCTGTGCGGTGGCGCCCTCACCCTGGAGCAAGGCCAGCGGTTTGAAGGTGCCCGGTTCGTATAAGTAGCTGCAGTAGTGGCTGATGCCACGCAGGCCTTTTTGTTGGGCGCTTTCGGCGATCAGGCGTTCGCCCTGCCAGAGATATTGCGTAGTGGTGCCACCATGGTCTTTGCTGATACGCCGCCCGAAAGCGTCGTAGCGGTAGGTCACCTGACTGCCATCTGGCAGGGTGATGCCGATCAGGCGCTGCTGACTGTCGTAGCGGTAGTCGCGGGTCAGGCGTTGACCTGTGCCGCGTCGCTCTTGGCGAAGGTTGCCGTAGGCGTCGTACTCAAAATGGCTATCGCCTTGCATCAGCAGGCGGTTGCCTTTGATGTTGGCGTAGCGGCTGTGCCGTTGGCCGTCGATGCTTTGATCGAGTAGGTTGCCCGCCGGGTCGTGGACGAAGTGTTCGTTCAGTTGGCCGCGTACTTCGGTCAGGCGGTCGAGGGGGTCGTAGGCAAAGCTTTTTTGCCCTTTACGGCTGTCACTGAGCAGGCTGAGGTTGCCGTTGGCGTCGTAGCGGTAGTGACGGCGGTACAGCGGCTGACCCTCTATATCGCCACGGGCATTCAGTTGGCTGACGGCGTGGTCTTGCAGTCGGCCTTGTTCGTCGTATTGGTAGTGGCTGACCACGTAGCCTTGTTGGCGGACGGTTTCCAGCCCCGCTTCGTAGCGATGCCCGGTGAGGGTTTTGCCGTTGAGGTCGATGCCTTTGAGGGCGCCGCCTTTTTGATAGTGGTAGTGCAGGCGGTTGCCATCGGGCAGGCGGCAGTCGCTGAGTTGGCCGAGTGCGTCGTACTGATAACGCAGGGTCGCCCAGCCTTGATGCTCGCTGACAAGGCGATCTTGCAGGTCGTATTCGTAAGCCAGTGGCCAGGCACCGTCGTCGACGGCAGTCAAGCGACCCAAGGTGTCGTAGATGTAGGTGACCTCGCTGCCATCAGGCAGGGTTTTACTTGTCAGCCGCCCTGCAGGGTCGCGCGCGTAGGTAGTGACCAGCGGAGCACTGTCAGGATGTTCTGCGTCCGGGTATTCGGTCTTTTCCAGTAATTGACCTTTGAGGTCGTAGGCATAAGCAGTTTTACGGCCGTCAAAGCCGATTTCTTGCTGGATCAAACCGTTGGGGTAGTACTCAAGCTGGTAGTGCTCGTGGCGCTCGTTTTCGATACCGGTCAACAATAAGCGGGCGTTGTCGTAGCGGTAGTTGAGCTGGCTGCCATCAGGGTTGATGCGACGGCTGATGAGGTGCAGGTTGTCGGCGTATTCATAGCGGGTGATATGGCCGCGCTCATCGCGCTCGGCCGTGACTTTGCCGTAGGCGTTGTAGCTCCAGGCTCGGGTTTTGCCACCGGGCAAGGTGATTTGGCTGAGACGGTTGGCAGCGTCCCACTGATACTGGGTGATGGCGCCCCGCTCGTCCTGCCGGGTGATGGTGCGACCCTGTGCATCGTAGCGATAACGCCGTTGCGTGCCGTCTGGCAGGGTTTCGTCGAGCAGTTGCCCAAGCGGGTTCCAGGTCAGTGTGTGCTGGCTGCCGTCCGGGTAGTACAGGCCGCTGAGTTGGCCTTTGGCAGTGTATTTGTAGTGGGTTAGATTGCCGTCCGGGTCGGTCTGGCAGGTAATGTCGCCCTGGTTGTTGCGTTCATATTTCCAACTGGCAAGACCGCGCTGCACTTTGCGCACATGGCCGTTGAAGTAGCTGTAGAACGTTGGTTCGTCAGTGGGCGGGATCACTGCCGTAAGCTGCCCGGCCTCGTTGTACTGGTATTCGGTGACCGCGCCGAGCGGGTCTTTTTCAGCGATCAGGCGGCCTTTGTCATCGTAGGCCTTTTGGTGCTCTGCGCCGTCCGGGTCGATCTGGCTGACTAGCCGCGCATTGTCGTCATGCACATACACTTGCTGGCTGCCGTCCCGGTTTTTCACCGTGACCGAGCCTTGGTCGTCCCATTCGTAGGTGGCGTCCATCTGCCCGAAGTTGGCCCAATGACGGATGCAACGCGCCTGCTTGCCCGCGTGTTGCCACTGCCAGTAAAACGCCGCGCCACCCGCCAGTTGCCGTTCCTGGATGACGTGTTGGGCGTCGTAGCGGTAGTGCTCGGTTTCTTCCAGCGCATTGCTGGCGCTAATCAGTTGCCCCGCTGCGTTGTAGCGATAAGCGACCTGCGTGTAGAGGGTTGCCCAACGTTCAAGGTGAATTCCGCACTTGGCGTAGTGGTCATTTGAGCGCTCGGCAAATTCACGGCTGTCATCGTATTGCTGGTAGTCAACAGCGCTGAGGCGTGCGTCGGTGTAGCGCAGCAGCAAGGCGCGGCCGGCACCGTTGTCTATGCGGTGCAGTCGCCCTTGCTGGTAGGTAATTTTCAGCCGGTTGCCGTAGGCGTCGCTGATGGCGGTCAGTCGCAAGTCGTTGAAGTGATAGAAGCGGCTGCTTTTACCGGCGTGGGCGAGGATCAACTCGCCATCATGGTCGCCCAGGTAAATCGCCGCCTTGGCCAAGCTGTTGATGATGGCCGGGCGTTGTGCGCTGGGCTGTGGAAAGCGGGTCTGACGGTTCTCTTGATCAGTCCACAGCAGTTCGTCGCCTTCGCGTTGCAGGCGGTGCGACAGTGTGTGGCTCCAGCCAAAACCCAAATCGCCGTTTACTTCGACCGCGCTGGTGCGATACAGGCGAGTCCACTCAAGCGGCAGCGCACCGTCGAGCACGCCATCAGTCAAGGTCAGCAGCTCTTCGCCGGTGACCATTGAAACCGGGCAACCGTGGGTTTGGGTGTCTTTGGCAGTTTCGGCAGGTTTGCCGTTGGAGGTTTGGGATTGCGACGGGGCATCGTCGACGTGCTCGACCACCTCCAGCGTTGTTCTCGCCTTGGGTTTGCTTCGGGCTATAACCGTGGCATCAGGGATGCTTTGGGCGGGGGCTGGGCCACTCTGCGGTTTGATATCCAGATCTGCCTTCAATCCTGGATCCAGGCGGCCCTCGCTTTGCAGCAAAATCGGCTTGCCTACTGTGGCGTGGTGAGTGGATCGCGCTTTGCTGGTGCGCATCAGCAGGTCGACAAAACCTTCCAGCAATCGAGTCGCTTTTGCGCTTTCAACCACAGTGTTGGCCCCCTTGATAGAGAGCCGTACAGCCAGGCCAATCCCCCCACTGAATATGATGCCGAGGACGATATTGATCAGAACGTCAGTGGTTAGGCGCGCTTGTATCTCGCTACGAACTTGGGGCGGTAATAGTTTGAGCCAGGCGATCAAGGCTGAGAAATAAGACCACATCAGTGGCTCATCGCTGGCAATTAGCAGCGCGGTTTCCAGTGTTTCTTTGGAGGCGTCCAAGAGCAACTTCAGTTGCTCTTCGCTGAGGAACTTCTTGAACTTTTCGTAGCTCTGCTGGGGGCGGCTGATCAGCTTCAAGAAACCAACGATGTCATCCCACACGGCCAACAATGACTTGATAAGGCCGCTCCACTGGCTCTTGATCTCGATCCAGGAACGTCCCAATGCATCGGCTTCCTGATGAGCTTGCCAGAGCGACAGATATTCAGTGTCCCACTGGGTACCGAGCCATTGGCTCAGATCACTGAGCACCTCCTGATAAGAGTTAAAAAACGCATCAAGCTGCTCAGAAGTGATCTGCGGGTAAAAGGTGACGTGGTATTGCTGATTGGGCAGGCAGCCCTCGACACGTGTGATACCGGTGGCATCAATCAACGCTTTGATCTCGACACCCCCCCCCACTGGCACCAAGCGCACTTGGGTATTGCCTATGGGTATAAAACGCGCTGCTTCAAAGGCGTGGACCAACGTCACGGTAGAATCGCGCTGGCATTGGGCAAACATGGCCGCCGGCGCCTGATCGTCCTTGTCATGGATCACTACTTCATCGCCGACACGAAACACTTGCTCGACATCGATCATGCCGCCGTACCAGGAGTCCGCCCGATCCCGATAGTCTTCGATACAGTTTTCTAGCTCTTGCAAAACCTGCTTTACGTCAGGCTGGGTGTCGCTAATAGTCAGAAACATTTTGCCGATAATCGTGATCATGGTTACGCACAAGCCTCTTGCTGCACATGAGCCAACAAGAGCCCGCTGTCTTTACGTTGTAAGGGGGTTGAGCGCTGTACGAAGTGTTCAACCTTCAGTCGCAGCCGGGCTTCGCCGATCACTGCATACAACGGCGCGTGAGTGTCTTTGAGCCACTGCATGAGGTTGTCGATTACGGTGTTGAGGTCTTGTTCAGCAAGACTGTCGAGCAGGTCATCGGGCACTTGCCACCACGCAAATGCCTGAGCGGCAAGCACCTCACCCTGCCCCACCGTGACCGGCTGGCCGTTGATCCAATAGCGGTCGAAGACCGGCAAGACATCACGGGTCGCTGTGCCCAAATGCTGAAGGATGGGCAACCAGTGGCGACCATCCCAGAACCGAAAGAAAACAGCTTCGCCAGAGGGCATCAGGACCTGGGTGAGACTGCGCAAATGTTCGGTGATACGTTGCGGACTGGCCGTGGAGATGGCCAACCAGCCCCAATCGTCAGCATCGGTTTGCGCGGCCCACTGGATGAACTCACTGTCAGGCGTCAGCCTCAGTAGATAAGGCATGACCGGGAGCCAGTCGGCATAGGCGGTGTCAGCCCACAGCCTGTCTGGTGGCTCGACTCCACCTTGTTGGCGGTAGGCCGCTAGGGGATCGGCATCGCTGGTGGAGCTGATCACCGCGTACAGGCTTTCGCCGGGGCGCAGCGGGTTATCTGCCAGCCACTGCTGGGGGGTTAAAGGCTCAGAGTTCACAAACGCCTCCTTTGCATTTTTCGCACTCTTCGCAGAAAGGTGCGTTGCGCTTGAGGCTGTTGATTTGGGTCGGGGTCAAGACGGCGGCGGTCAGTGCTGCAACGGCAGAGGTGACGGCGGGCAACGCGGGTGTGCCCGGCACCGGTACGCCACCGAGCAGGATCGGTGAGCTGACATAAATCCCGGCAGCGCTGACGATCAGGTGCTGGCCGCCCGCCGTCAGCGAGATACACGCCCCTGCCGACAACACCACATAGGCACCGGCCTTGATCGTGACTTCCATGCCCGCGTCGACCGTCAGCGCCACCCCCACCAGGGTGTGGCTGCTGGCGGCAATTTGGCGAAAGTCGTTGGCATTGAGCTGGGCTTTGCGATCACCGCTGACCGTGCGCTGATCATCACCTTTGAGCACCGAAATACTGTTGCCGGTGATGGTTTCTGCGCGCTGGCCATCGATTTGCAGCAGCGAGTCATTTTTGATGTGTTGTTCAAGGTCGCGCTGGGCATGCAGGTAGATCAGTTCCTGGCCCAGTCGGTCTTCAATGTGCAGTTCGTTGTAGCCCGTGCCGCTCGGGGTGCTACGGCTGCGCAGTACACTGCGGGTTTTGTAAGCGGGCAACGGATAGGGAGGCGGGTTGAGGCTATTGACCAGACAACCAGAAATCACCGGCTGGTCCGGATCACCCTCCAGAAACGCCACCAGTACTTCCATGCCGACCCGTGGCACGGTTACTGCGCCATGACTGTCACCGGCCCAGCTAGAAGCCACCCGCAGCCAGCAACTGCTGGCGTCGTTGTTTTGGCCTTCACGGTCCCAATGAAACTGCACCTTCACCCGACCGTATTGATCGCAATGTACCTCGTCGTTGACGGGGCCGGTGACCCGGGCGGTCTGCAGGCCCAGCACCTGAGGCTTGAGATGTTTGAGTGGCGGGCGGTAGAACACGTCCCACGGTGTCGCCGCGAAGTCGTTGCGATAGCCCTGGGTAAACCCGTCAGTGGGCTTGTCGTCCAGATCAGTCCCGGTCTCTTCGAGCACTTGCGGCTGTCGGCCCTGATGATGGATTTCAGTCAGCAACCACATCGCGTTCCAGTCGCCGTGGGGGTGCTCGCTCAGGGTAATGAAATGGCCACTGATAAAACCGCAGTCGTCACTTTCGCCATTGGCCAGACAGCGGTCGGCGCGTTGGCGCTCAAGGGCCCGCTGGCTCAGCAACTGGCCGCGCTGTTCGAGACTGAAGTGGCCGGGGTAGCGGTAATCTTCAAGATCTCGCTCGACGCGGTGGGTGTCGGGGCCGTAGCTCGCCTGGATATCGCGACTGGCGGTTTCGAAGGTGTAATCACGCAAGCTACTGCGGGTGGAACGGGTGTTGATGCCCACCTCGAAATAGCTGACCACCGGGGTATCGGCCACCAGGCCGCTTTCGCCCTGATATGGCACGGGGTGATCAAGTTTGGCGAAGGCGTTCTGGCCATCACCGAAGACCAATTGATGGCCTTGGGCAGAGTGACGGAAGTGGTAGTGAATGCCCTCTTCTTCGCACAGGCGCTGAATGAAGTGCAGATCCGTTTCGTGGTATTGCACGCAGTAGTCGCGAACCGGGTAGGTCCCGTGCAGGTTGAAAGCGTAGGCATTGCTGAAAATGCCGTGCTCCTCAAGGAGCCGGGCAATGATCTGCTCGACTGTCAGTTGCTGGAACATGCGCTGGTTGGTGCGATGCTCGAGGTAGGCCAGTTGCGGCACCAGGGTCAGGGTGTAAACCGTCAGGCGCTGGCGGGTCTGGCCTTGGGCAATGGCATAGATGAGCCCGTGAACGCCGCCTCCGCCGTCGGCATACGCCAAAAAGGCCGAGGCATGCAGCAGTGCCACCAGATCCAGATCGGCCCGCGGGCTGACCAGTATCAGCTCGAAGGCATAAGGCGTGCTGATGGCCTCATCACCTTTGAATGACAAGACTTGAAGGTCATCAGCAAAGCCGTCAATGGTCAGGCTGAAACGAAACTGAGGCTGCGAGCGTGACATCCGCGACTCCTTGCGCTGCGGTCGCCCTGATGTAACAAAACGTCAGGGTTTATCGGTGCGCAAGTGTGCAATCACGGCATTGGGGCTGGATGTAGGCTGGGTCTATGACTGTCTCAGCTTTAGGCGAATATCGAGTAGGAAGGCTGAATGCTAAGTGTAGGAGGGGCCGCCCAGTCGCGCAGCAGACAGGCCACTGTAGTCGCTGACGAGGTACGAAGGCTGCGATCGGCTGCGTGCAGCCGTGAAACCATCCACCTCGGTATTCTTAAGTACATATCCATTGCTGCGGCAACGACCACTTAGGGTTCCGGCCTTACGCCGGGCCTCTTGGATCAAGATCACAAGCCAGATCAAGATCAAAAGATCGCGAGCAAGCTCGCTCCTACAGGGCCTTTAGTGTCAATCACTTGTTTTGTGTTTGGTAAGAGTGAGCTTGCCTCGCGATCTTTTCGACCCGCGAGGCAACGGCTACAGCGTGTATTAAAACAATCCGGAGGTCGGTGGCGGCGTGCCTTTCAGTTGCCAGGAGCCAACGGCGGAGGCTTTCCAGTGGCGTGGGTTGTGGTTGGCCACCGTGCGCGCATTGCGCCAGTGACGGTCCAGGTTGTGCCCGCGCCCTGTGGTTGAGGCGCCGCCCACGTCGAACACCAGCTCGGCGGCCTTGAGCGCCGACTCGGCAGCAATATATTGCGCCTGTGCCACATCGACAGCGGCCTGGTCGACCAAGTGCGGATCGAGGTCGCCCGCCCATGCCCGGTCAATGGATTCTGCCGCGTGCAACACCACTGCTTCGGCGGTGAAGGCCCGGGCCGAGATGTCACCGACGCTCAATTCAACATAAGGGTCGTCCACCGAGCGGCTGGCGCTGCTGTGTTTGATGGGCCGGGCGTGCTCGTTGGCAAACACAATGGCGTCGTTCAAGGCGTTGCGTGCAATGCCCGCCTGAACCGCGGCGAGGAACAATTGCAAAAACGGCGTGACAATTGTGCGCTTGCCCTCTTCCACCGTCCGTGTACGAATTTCGTCAGCCAGCACTTGCACGTTATTCAGGCGCGTGGTGCCACTGGCGGTCAGGCGCTGGCCCATCGCGTCAAAATCGTCGAGCAACTCCAGGCCCTTGCGGTTGCGCGGCAGGATAAACGAAACCGGTTGATCCTCTTCGTCCAACGCCACCGCGCTGACCCAGTCGGCGTACAGCGAGCCGGTGCTGTAATACTTGCTACCGGTGGCCCGGTAGTGCTCGCCGTCACGCACAATCCGCGCGCTGATCGAGCCGTTGGCGCCGCCCACTTCCCAGCCGGCATTGCCCACCACGATGCCGTCCAGGTAGCGGGCAAACCAGCGCTCGCGCTCGGTTTCGGCCTGTTCGCTGGAGGACGCCAGCAAGCCTTCGACAAAGCCGAACCCCGGGCGCAACGCCTGGGCGACGTTGGAATCGGCGGCGGCAATGCGGATCAATAAACGGATCACATCCTTGACCGAACCACCGCTGCCGCCATAACGCACGGGGATGCGCGTGGTGAAAAAACCGGCCTTGGCAATCTGCGCCACCGCATCAAACGGCAGCAGGCGATCACGCTCGCGTTGTGCGGCCCCCGCTGCAATGGTGGGCAATATTTCATCAGCCCGGACATTCAGTGTGTCGATCGTGGCAATAGCCTGTTCAGTTACAAGAGACAACGTAGTCATGACAATTCCTTAAGGTGTTCAAGCTTAAATAGCGATCTTCCACAGTTGCGATTCGTCAAATCGCAACGCCGTGCTTTCCGCTTCCAGCGGTGGCACCACCAGCTCACTGTCGGCGCCCGGTAAACGCGGCACTGCGCCCAAGAGGCGTTGGGTGTAAGCGTGTTTTGGATGTTCAAAAAGGTCTTCGACCGGGGCGCTTTCAACCACTTGGCCGCGACGCATCACCAGCACTTCGTCACTGACATGGCGGATCACGCCCAGGTCATGGGAAATAAACAGGTAGGCCAGCCCCAATGAGGCTTGCAGGTCGGCCAGCAGGTCCAGCACTTGCGCCTGCACCGAGACATCGAGGGCCGAGACCGGTTCGTCACAAATGATCACTTTAGGGTTGCTGGCAATGGCCCGGGCGATGGCCACCCGTTGCCGCTGGCCGCCCGACAGTTGCAAGGGACGGCGGCTCGCCAGCTCGGCCGGCAAGCGCACTTGCTCGAGCAACTCGCGGATCCGTGCGGGCTGCTGCGAAGCTGCTACACCGGCCACATCCAGCGCGTCGGCGAGGATCTGGCCGATGTTCCAGCGCGGGTCGAACGAACTCAGCGGGTCTTGATAAATCACGCTGATGTCACGTCGATGCACACGCCGGTCTTTTTCCGCCACCCGATCTGCGCCCGCCCCCGCCCAGGCGTGCCCCAGAAACTGCACCTGACCCGCATCCGGCTCCAGCAACCCCAGCACAATGCGCGCCACGGTGGTTTTGCCCGAACCGGACTCGCCGACGATGCCCAGCGTGCGCCCGGCGCGCAGTTCAAAGCTGACGTCATCGACCACTTGGCGAGATTGCTGATCGGGGCCGATATAGCGTTTACCCAAACCGCTGGCCTTGAGCAGCACCGGCGAGTCAGCGCCCGGCCGAGGTTGCACAAGCTGCCCGCTGTTGTGCGACGACAGCCGCGTGCCCCGCGCATGTTCAGCCGGCACCGCGTCCAGCAACGCCTGGGTGTAGGGGTGGCTCGGGGTGCGCAAAACCTGCTGCATTGGGCCCTGCTCGACCACCACGCCGTGGCGCAGCACCAGCACCTCATCTGCCAATTGCGCCACCACCGCCAAGTCATGGCTGATGATCAGCAACGAATCACCGCGAGCCTTGATCTCTTGCAGCACTTGCAGAATTTGCGCCTGCACCGTGGCGTCCAGCGCGGTGGTCGGTTCATCGGCGATGACCAGCCCTGGGCTCAGCGCCAATGCACTGGCGATCAGCGCACGCTGGCGCAGGCCACCGGACAATTGATCGGGCCGCTGGCGGGCACGCAATTCGGGCTCGGGCACGCCAACTTTATCCAGCAATTCGATAACCCGCTCAGCGCGGCTGCGCCGGTCACCCCATTGGTGGGTCGTGAGCACTTCCAGAATCTCTTTGCCCACCGGGCGCAGCGGGTCAAGCGAGACCAGCGCATCTTGCAGCACAAAGCCAATGCCTTTGCCGCGTAAACCGCGCCAGCCACGCTCAGACAACCCGAGCAAATCCTGCCCGCCATAACTCAAAGTGCGCGCCGTCACCCGCGCCCCGGCACCGGCCAGACCAATCAGGCTACGCGCCGTCACGCTTTTGCCAGAGCCCGACTCGCCCACCAGCGCCAGGGTCTTGCCCGGCGCCAGGGTAAACGACACATCGCGCACCACGGTCTGGCCGCCAAACTCAATGGACAGGCCCTCAACGATCAAGTGTTTATCGCTCATGACAGGCGCCCCTCCAGACGTTGTTGCAGATAACGGCCCGCGACCGTGGTCGACAGCGTGGTGAGGACGATGAACACCCCCGGAAAGAAGGTCAGCCACCAGGCGTTGGCGACAAAGTCGCGGCCCATGGACAGCATGGTCCCCCACTCCGGCGCGGGCGGCTTGGCGCCCAGCCCCAGAAAGCTCAGGGCCGAGGCCCAGACAATCGCCTGACCAATCCCCATGGTTAGAGTCACGATCAGCGGGCGCATGGCATTGGGTAATAGCTGGCGCAGGATGATCCGCCGCGTGGGGTGACCCAAAGCAACCGCCGCTTCGATGTAACCGGCATTGCGCACCGCCAGCACCTGACCGCGCACCATCCGTGCATAGCCCGGCGCTGCGCCCAGTCCGGTGGCAACAATCAACGGCCCGATGCCGCTGCCAAACACCGCCACAAACAGCAGCGCCAACACCAGGCTCGGGAACGCGAACAGTATTTCCAGCAGCCAGCCAACCCCACGGTCAAGTCGTGCACCGCCAAGCCCGCCGAGCAACCCCAGGGCAATCGCAATGCTCATGGCCAGCACGGTAGCCGCCAGACCAATCAGCAGCGACTGGCGGGTGCCGTAAATCACCCGCGAGAAAATATCCCGGCCGGACTGATCCGTACCAAACCAATGCGCCCACCCCGGCGGATGAAACGCATAGTGCGGCACAATCGCCAGCGGGTCGGCATGGGTGAAGAGTTGCGGCAACAGCGCGGCAACGATCAAAAACGCCAGAAAAATCAGCGCCAGCAAAGGCCCCAGCGGCACCTGGCGTGACCTGCGTTGCACCCGCACACCCGGCAACTGCGTTTCGAGAGTCAGTGTGCTCATGCTGTTTTCCCCTGTTGACGAGGGTCGACCCACAGGTGCAGCAGGTCGACCAGAATGTTGGCCAGCACATACACCGCCGCAACGGTCAAGCTGATACCGATGGTCAGCGGCAAGTCCTGCGCCTGCACCGCCTGATACAACTGACGCCCCAGCCCCTTGCGCGAAAAGATCACTTCAACCACCACCGCGCCACTGATCAAGGCGCCGATGGCCCAGCCCGACAACGAAATGCCGGGCAACACCGCATGGCGCAGCGCATGCTTGAAGCGCACGGCGGTTTCGCTCAAACCACGGGTCCGCGCGGTCAGCACAAAAGGTTGCTCCAGGGTCAGCTCCAGTGATTCTCGGGTGACCTGCGCAATAAACCCGGCCAGCGGCACCGCCAGCGCCACAGACGGCAACACCAGGGTTCGCCAGCCATCGCTGCCGGCAGGCGGGAACCAGCGCAGCCCGAAGGCAAACACCGCCAGCAGCACCAGGCCTAGCCAAAAATGCGGCACGGCGGCCGAGACGGTTTCGGCAAACGAAGCCACCTTGGCCACCCAACGCTGGCGCCCGGCGGTCAACACGGTGAGCAACAGCACCAGCAGCCAGGCCAGGACCAATGAGGTAAACGTCAGTTGCAGGGTCGCCCACGATTGCTCGGCCAGCACGCGGGTCACCGGCAAGTGCTGCGAGTAAGACACCCCCAGATCGCCCTGGACCAGACGCCCCAGGTACAGCGCGTATTGCACCGCCAAGGGCTTGTCCAGCCCGTACTCGCGGGTGGCTTCGGCAATGGTCTCGGGCGACGGGTTGCCACTCGGGCCGCCGAGGATGGCCAGCACCGGGTCGCCCGGCATCAGCCGCAGGGCAAAGAAGGTCAGGGTCGCCACCGCCCACAGCACCAGCAGCCCGCCCGCCACACGCCAGACGGCGCGTCGCCCCACCTGCAGCCAGCGCTCGCGCTGCGGATTTACAGTCTCGATTCGGCTCATTGGTTCACCCTTTTCATTTATTGACCCAGGCGTCATACAAATACGTCACCGCCAAAGACGGCTCCAGGCGCACGCCCTGGGTGGTCTTGTAGATGCCCAGGCGTGAGCTTTGCGGGTACGTGGTCAGTTGCAGGTATTGGCTGGAGGCAATCTGCTGCGCCTTGTAATACAGCGCCTTGCGCTGCTCAGGATCTTGCGTGGTCAAGGCTTGCTGGATCAGCCCGTCAAACGCCGCATCGCTGAAGCCGGCGGTGTTCTGGTGATAGCCGCCGACACCCGCCGGGCGAATAAACTCCGAGCCAAAAATAATCCGCAGCACGTCGGGGGTGTTGGTGTTCCAGTAACCAATACGAATGTCGTAGTCCCAGTCCGCCTGGCGCTGAGTGGCCTGCACATCACTCATCTGGTCGATGATCAGTTGAAACCCGACCGCCCGAGTGGTCGCTTGCACCTGCTCCCACAAGGTGTACTCCGAGGGCGGCGTGCGGTTGCCCATCACCACATGCACCTGCAAGCGCTTGCCGTCACGAGTGCGATAGCCTTCGCTGTCACGTCCGGTCCAGCCGGCCTCATCAAGCAATTGCGCCGCGCGCGCCGGGTCGTAGTCCTGGGCGTGTTCGAAGTCCGGGCTGTAAAAGCGGGTCGCCGAACTCAGCGGGCCACCGGCACGGGGGAACTCGCTGAAATACACACTTTTGAGCGCGCCCTCGACATCCGAACTGCGCACAAAAGCTTCGCGCACCTTGAGGTCATTAAACGGCGCACGGGTGATATTCAGCGTGCCGTTGGTGGGGTTGCCCGGCCGCAAGGCCACCAATACCGTAAGGTCCGGGTTGCGTCGGGCGGCCTCATGGGATTCGGGCGGCAGCGTCTCGATCACATCGACCTCTCCGGCTTGCAGCGAGGCGAAGCGCACCGACGGCTCCTGAATGAACTTCCAGACGATGCGCTCCAGCCACGCCGGGCCTTGATGCTTGGCAGTGGGTGGCGCCCAGTTGTAATCCGGGTTGCGCACCAGTTCGACCTGGCTTTGCCGGTCCCAGCGGACGATCTTGAACGGGCCGCTGCCCACCGGGCTTTCGCAGTTTTCATCGCGCGAGCGAAGCAGCGCGGTGGGCGACTCTATGCCCAGAAACCCCTGGGCCAAGACTTCCAGAAACGCCGCGTACGGGGTGGCCAAGTGCACCACCGCCGTATGGTCATCGAGTACATCGGTGCTGCGGTATTGGCGGATATAACCGCCCGCCGTACTCGATTGGGTTTTCGGGTTGGCCATGTGATCGAGGTTGGCCTTGACCGCAGCCGCGTTGAACGGCGTGCCGTCGGTGAAATGCACGTCATCGCGCAAATGGAAGGTGTACGTCAGGCCATCGGTCGAGACCTCCCAACTTTTCGCCAGCCAGGGCCCGATCTGGCCTTGGTCATCCATCGACACCAGCGAGTCGAGGTACTGCTGGCCGATAAACACCTGCGGCATGTCACCCGCCACATGCGGGTCGAGGCACGTGGGCTCGCGGTCGGTGGCATAAATCAACGTCCCGCCGCTGACCGGTTTGTCGCTGCGCGCAACGGTTGAGGTTTCCTGCCCGCAGCCGACCAGTACCGAGCACAGGGTTGCGATGCCGAGCAACGGAAAGTTTCGAATAAAGGGGGAAATATTGCGCATGGGGCCTGCTGCCTTAAGTCCGGGACTTAGGCTATTGCACAAGCCATGCCGGGTTTTTCGCCCAGCAAACAGGCGCATATAGGCGTCAGGAAGGAGTCAAAAGCAACAGTCTGTGCAGCGACTGTTGGTGAGCCAACACTTGGCAAAAACCCACTGTAGGAGCGAGCTTGCCTCGCGATCTTTTGATCTTGATCTAAGAGCCCCCTCACCCTAGCCCTCTCCCGAAGGAGAGGGAACCGATTGGGGGATGCTATCGATTATCGGCGGCCTGCTTGCTTCGCGACAGGGCGACGTCGTATACGGCGCGCGCCCACCTACAAGTGATGTGCTCAGAAACGTAATGGCGTGGCCGGTTGTTGCAACAGCGCCGGGTCGCGATAACGGGCGCCGAAATGATCAGCGGGCAAACGCGCCTGCCCCGAACCAAACAGGCGTTCGCGCAGGGTTTCGCCTTCGTTGTAGCGCTCACGGAAACGACCACGACGGCGCAGTTCCGGGATCACCAGTTCAATAAAATCCCGGGCCGTTTCAAACGACAGGTACTGGCGCAAATTGATCCCGTCGATGCCGTCGACATCCAGCCACTTCTCGATTTCATCCGCCACCACGGTCGGCGTACCCGCCACAAAGAAACGCTCGCGGTTAAAGCCGGAGAACTGCGACAACACGGTGCCGATGGTCCACTCGGGCTTGTAGCGCTGCAGGCTTTCCCAGCCGTCGACTTTAAGCTCGATCAAATCACTGATCAGCGCATCGCTGGGGTAAGCGGTCAGGTCAATGGCTGACTGGTGATGGGCCAGCGACGCTTCGACGCTCATCAGCTTGCGATAGCTGTCGAGCTTGCGGCTGACTTCTTCGTCAGTCCGGCCCACGATCACCCCGGCCATGACGATAAATTTCAGCCCCGCCGGGTCACGCTCATGGGCGATGGCCTTGTTGCGCATGGCCTGGATATTCGCGCGCACGGCCGGAGTGTCGAGGCCACCGGTAAACACCACTTCGGCATGCCGCCCGGCAAATTCGATACCGGCTGGCGAGCCGGTTGCCTGGAACAACACGGGCGTGCGCTGGCGCGACGGCTGGCACAGGTGCGGCCCAGCCACGCTGAAGTGCTCACCCACGTGGTTGATGTAACGGACCTTGTGCGGGTCGGTGTAGACCCGTTGTTCACGGTCGATAATCACCGCGTCATCGTCCCACGAGCCTTCCCACAGCTTGTAGAGCACATCCAGGTATTCATCGGCGATTTCATAGCGGTGGTCATGCACGACCTCGGTGTCATGCCCGAAGTTGCGCGCCGCATTGGGCAGGTACGAGGTCACGATGTTCCAGCCCACCCGGCCCTTGGTCAGGTGATCCAGGGTGCTCATGCGCCGGGCAAAAGCAAACGGCGGCTCGTACGTGGTCGAAAACGTCGCGCCAAAGCCGAGGTTTTTGGTCACGGCGGCCATGGCCGGAATCACCATCAACGGGTCGTTGCTGGGGATTTGCATAGCCTCGCGCAGGGCGGTTTCCGGGCCATTGCGAAAACGGTCATAGGTGCCGATCACGTCGGCCAGAAACACCCCGTCAAAGGTGCCGTATTCCAGCAGTTGCGCCAGCTCGGTCCAGTAATCCAGATCATTGAAGCGGTGACGGTTGTTCTCGGGATGCACCCACAGGCCGTGAACGATATGGCTCACGCAGTTCATTTCAAACAGATTGACGTGCAGTTGCTTGGGCATCGCCCGTACTCCTATGGCGCAGGGTTGGGGACACGCTGATGGACGGCCTCGATGCGCGCCAGAATCTCCGGGCTGAGGCTTACATTGATTGCGCTGAGGTTGTCGCGCAATTGCACGAGGCTGGTTTGCCCGGTCAGCGCGCTGGCCACAAAGGGTTTGTTGATGACATAAGCCAGCGCCAATTGCGCCGGGGTCAAGTCGTGCTCGCGGGCGATGTCCACGTAGCCTGCGATGGCTTCTTGGGCCAGCGGGCTGTCGTAGCGATTGAACGTGCGGTACACCGAGGTCAGACGCGAGCCCTCAGGGCGGGCGCCTCCCAGGTACTTGCCGGTCAAGGTGCCAAACGCCAGCGGCGAATACGCCAGCAGGCCAACGCCTTCGCGATGGGTGAACTCGGCCAGGCCGCCCTCGTACAGGCGGTTCAGCAAGCTGTAGGGGTTTTGGATGCTGACAATGTTCGGCAGGCCCAGGCGCTCGCTCTGCTTGAGGAACTCGGCCACGCCCCACGCCGTTTCGTTGGACACGCCGATGTGGCGGATCTTGCCCGCCTTGACCTGATCGGCCAGCACCGAGAGGGTTTCTTCGATGGCCACGCTTTGCGTGTCTTCGGCGTACGGGTATTCACGCAGGCCAAAAAAGTTGGTCGGGCGGTCGGGCCAGTGCAGTTGATAGAGATCGAGGTAGTCGGTTTGCAGGCGCTTGAGGCTACCGTCCAGGGCTTCGACGATGTTGCGCCGGTCATGCCGGGTCAGGCCATCGCGAATATGCAATTGGCCACCGGGCTCGCGGGCCGGGCCGGCAATTTTGCTGGCCAGCACGATGTCGGCGCGGCGCGCGCTGTTGGCGCCCAGCCAGTTGCCGATATAGCGTTCGGTGGTACGCCAGGTGTCGCCGCGGGTGGGCGTGGGGTACATCTCGGCGGTGTCGATCAGGTTGACGCCTTCAGCCAACGCCAGTTCGATTTGCTGATGAGCGTCGCTTTCGGTGTTTTGGTGGCCCCAGGTCATGGTGCCCAGGCCCAGAACGCTGACGTTAATGCCGCTGTTACCCAGTTGACGGTAGTGCATGAGAGGTCCTTTTAGCTGGCAATCAATACAAACACCTTGAGTGTTTATGACTACCAGGAACCTATGCACCTAACATGCCACGGACCCCAACCTCAGGCATAACAGCATATTAGCCCTACGGGTCAGGCAACGTGTTGTTGGACCGTGTGCAATGTGCTCATGAAGTGTTGGGCAACCAACATGTTGATTTGTTTGCTTCACGACGTTTGATCTTGACCTAAGAACCCCCTCACCCCAGCCCTCTCTCGTAGGAGAGGGAGCCGATTGGGGGATGCGGCAGCCCAGTATTTATGGCGACTCTACTGTGCCGCCCTGGCAGCCGCGCTGATTGGGATTGTCGGTGCAGCCTTGCTGATAACTGAAGTATTGGCAGCCCGCACATAGAACAACAAGGCTCAACAGCATCCATCGCAATGTCATACGTTCTCCTGGGTCAGCTGGTTATTCATCTTCAATAGCCTAGCTGACATAAGAGAACACAGATGTTTAATGCCGATCTAAAAGCCTGGCACGATCTGGCCTTTGTAACGGGTCAGGATAAATTGACGCACGGCATCAGAGTGCAAAGCTTTGGCCAGCTTCTGAATACGCGGGTCATTGATGTTGTCCGGGCGTGCCACCAGGTACTCGACGTACAAGTCTTTGCCCTTCTCGACAATCAACGCGCTGTTGGTGTCGATACCCGCTTCCAGCGCGTAGTTGGCAAACACAAAGGCCAGGTCCACCTGGCTCACAGAACGGGCCAGCATGGCGCCTTCCAGCTCACGGATTTTCAGGTGCTTGGGGTTGGTCACAATGTCACGGGTGGTCGACTGCGGGTCGCCAGGGTTTTTAAGCGTGATCAGCTTGGCCTCTTCCAAAAGCACCAGAGCACGACCGGCGTTGACCGGGTCATTGGGGATGGCCACTGAAGCGCCGTCCTTCAGCTCGGCGATGTTTTTGATTTTGGTCGAGTACGCGCCAAACGGCTCGATATGCACGCCCACTACCGGGACCAGATCCGTGTGGCGTTCCTTGTTGTACTCATCCAGAAACGGCCGGTATTGGTAGTAGTTGGCGTCGATGTTTTTAAGCGCGAGTTGTTGGTTGGGCTGGATAAAGTCGTTGAACACTTTGATCTGCAGATCAACGCCCTCCTTGGCCAACTCAGGCTTAACAAACTCAAGAATTTCGGCATGGGGCACCGGCGTGGCACCGACCACCAACGTTTCATTGGCCTGAGCGCTAAAGGCAGCCATCACGGCCACCAGAGCAAGAAGCTTTTTCATTGCACAAACTCCGAACAATCAAAAATGAGCCGTCTCAACGACGGCTGTAATGGGACACCAAACGGTCACCGGTCATTTGCAGCCCTTGCACCAACAGGACCAGCAAGGCCACGGTGACCACCATGACGTCAGTCTGAAAACGCTGATAACCAAAGCGGATTGCCAGGTCGCCCAAGCCCCCGCCACCGATCACTCCGGCCATCGCGGTGTAATCCACCAGTACGATTGCGGTCACCGTGACGGCTGCAATCAGCCCCGGCCGGGACTCTGGCAACAAGGTGTGCCAGATGATTTGCCAGGTCGTGGCGCCCATGGACTGGGTGGCCTCCACCAGGCCGCGATCAACTTCACGCAGCGCGGTTTCCACCAACCGCGCAAAGAACGGCGTACAGCCCACCACCAATGGCGGAATGGCACCCGCCACCCCCAGCGAGGTGCCGGTGATCAAGGTGGTCACCGGGATCAGCACAATCAGCAAAATGATGAAAGGCAGCGACCGCAGGACATTCACCACCATCGACAGCACGCGGTAGATACCGGGTTTGGCGTGCAACTGCTGCTTGCCGGTGAGGTACAGCACTACCCCCAGCGGCAACCCCAGCAACACGGTAAAACCCAGGGCCATGCCGAGCATGCTCAGGGTGTCGAGGCAGGCCTGGCCGATTTCAGGCCAGTTGATGTTGCTCAGCAGCGCGTCCATCGTTATGACCAGTCATGACGCGGCGGATTGACCCCGTTCAACAGCCAGTTGCCGACCACGTGGTACTTCCAGCGCACCGGGTCATGCAGGGTGTGCACGCGGGCGTTGCGCCAGTGGCGGTCATGGTTGTGTCGCGCCAGCGAGGAACGCGTGCCGCCCAATTCAAACAGACGGTTACTGGCTTCCAGGGCGATTTCCGTGGTCAGCACCTTGGCCTTGGCCACCGCCACCGAAGCCCGCGCCACGCCGTCTTCACCTGGATTTTCGCGCTCGCGGTCGAGGACTCGGCCGGCCCGTTCAAGCAAGGCTTCGGAGGCGTCCAGCTGGATGCTCAACTTGCCGATCTGGATGATGGTCAGCGGGTCCTCGCTGGCCTTGTCCAACCCCGAGTCGATCCATGGGCGAGCGTGATCACGCACAAAACTCAGGGTGTCGCGCAAGGCCGCGCGAGCAATACCAGCATCAATCGCAGCGGTGGTGATTTGCGCAATCGGTCCGGCCAGGGTCGGGTTTTCATAAGACTGGTACGTCTTGAACACGTTAAAGGCCGGCACCCGCAGGTTTTCTGCGAGCACCGTGCCGCTGGCGGTGTTGCGCTGGCCAATGCTCGACCAGTCATCCACCACGGTGAGGCCCGGCGTGCGCCGCGGCACAAACGCCAAGTGCGCCTTGTCGTCGGCATTCAGCGCCAGCACCCCCAGCCAATGGGCGTACAACGAGCCGGTGCAGTAGCCTTTACGGCCATTGATCACCACCTCATCGCCTTCGCTGACAAAGCGCGTCTGGATGTCTTGCACGGTCTTGCCGCCGGTTTCAGAAATCGCATTGGCAAAACGATTGCCCTTGAGCGCCAGCCCAAGAAACCAGGCCTTCTGCTCTTGTGTGCCTTGCAGACGAATGTCTTCGAGCAGGCAGTAATGGTTCTGCGGGATCTGCCCGAGAGAAGCATCGGCCGCCGAAATGATGGCGATCACCTCGGCCAGCGTGGCGAACGACACCTCAGCACCGCCGTACTCCTTGGGCACGGTAATGCCCCACAGGCCGCTGTTGGAGAACACGTCCACCACCTCAGCAGGCACTTCGCGCTGACGGTCGCGCTCGGCATCACCTTCGAGTAAAAACGCGGCGACCTTGTGGGCGACTTCAATGGCTTCTGCGTCTGTGCGGATGACATGGGCATCGGGAACAGACAGTGGGTAATGGGCGTCGGCTGGGGTGTTCGACATGGGGTTCTCACTCTTGACTCGTGTTTAATCGCCAACAGATGCGATCGTTATTCACAACAGAGCAGAATCCATGCCAGATAATTTTTTGTTTAAATTCAGTAAGTTATTGTTTATTCGAAGCATCAATAGTTGGCCTGGCAACAGTCTGTAGAACAACTGTTGCCAGACCAACACTGCCTGCGCAAACCCAGGATCACAGCCTTCGTGCCTCGGCAGTTCCTACAGGGTTGGCGCTACGCAGGCGAGCTTGTGAACATCAATGACCGACGACAGCAGCCCCGGCCTGGCGCCGCCCCTTGGGAAAACCGTGCTGACGAGCGTTGAACACGATCAACAACCCGGCCAGCAACAACACCAACAACGCCCAGGGCAACGCACTCACACCGACTTGATCGAGCAACACGCCACCCGTAAGCGCTCCGCCAGCAATGGCGCTGTTCCAGACCACCACGTTCATCGACAACGCCACATCGGCGCCCTCACCTGCCGCGTCTGCCAGTGCCGTCTGCAGCAAGGTTGCCGCACCGCCAAAGGACAGGCCCCAGATGAAAATACCGACGTACACCACCGGCGCAGACTGGAAGAACACACCAAACAACAGGGCAATCGCGGTAAACGCAGCAAGGCTGACCAGCACCACCCTGCGTAAATGGCTGTCGACCAGCCGACTGGTCAGCCAGATGCTCAACAGCGCCGCAAGGCCAAATACCAGCAACACAAGATCCACCTCATCGGCCAGACCCGCTGGCGTCACAAACGGGGCGATATAGGTGTAGAGCATGTTGTGCGCGAGCATCCAGGTCATCACCACCGCAAGCACGGAGCGCACCCCGGGTGTCAGCAGTACCTGACGCAAGCCGATGCGCTGGGTGCTGGCCTGCCCCGGATAATCCGGCACTTTGGCCAGCACCCAGACAATCAGCACCACAGTCAGTATCGACATCAGGCCGAAGGCGCTGCGCCAGCCCATCAGCGCCCCCAGCCAGGTGCCCAGCGGTACACCCAGTGACAGCGCGATGGGCGTACCGACCATCGCCACCGCCATGGCGCGGCCCTGCAAGTGCGGCGCAACCATACGTCGTGCGTACCCCGCCAACAGGCTCCAGGCCAGACCGGCCGAGGCGCCCGCGCAAAAGCGCGCCACCAGGGTCACGCCATAGTGTGACGACCACGCGGTGATCGAGTTGAACAGCAGAAAACCCACAATGGTCAGCAGCAAAACATTGCGCCGCCGCCAGCCCTGGGTGGCGATGGTCAAAGGAATCGCCGCCAGCAATGAACCCAGCGCGTAGACCGTGACCATCTGCCCGGCCATTGCCGAGGAGATCTCAAGGCCGCTGCTGATTTGGGTCAGCAAACCCGCCGGCAACGTCTCGGTGACAATGCAGATAAACCCGGTCATGGCCAGCGCCAGCAGCGCGCCCATGGGTAATCGCTCAGTAGTGTCGCGCTCTTCAACCATCGCCTGTCCCAACCTGTCTTAGTTATGTATCGATAGGTACAGATGTTGGCGATGCAAAAGCGATTGGTCAACGACTTTTGTATCGACTAGTATTTATGTCTTGTGAAAAAAGGAGGCTGACAATGGCCCAGATGGGACGCCCACGTACGTTTGACCGTGACGCGGCAATCACTCAAGCCATGCACCTGTTTTGGCAGCATGGTTATGACTCCACCTCGCTGAGCCAGCTCAAGGCGAACATCGGCCCAGGCATTTCGGCACCGAGTTTTTATGCCGCTTTTGGCTCCAAGGAGGCCTTGTTCAAAGAAGTCATGGAACGTTATCTGAACTCCCATGGCCGCGTGACCGAGAGCCTGCAAGACCCCGGCATTGCCCCGCGTGAAGCCATCGAACTGGCGTTGCGCCGCTCAGCCCGCATGCAATGTGAACCGGGGCACCCACGTGGCTGCCTGGTAACACTGGGGCTGATGAGTGCGTGTTCGGCTGAAACCCTGGAGATATGCGCCCCACTGGCCCAAGCCCGTGCGCGTAACCGGGCCGGGCTCATTGCCTGCATCGAGCGCGGCGTCGCCTCGGGCGAACTGTCCGCGCAGACCAACGTTGTTGCGTTGGCCACAGTGTTTGAAAGCTTTTTGCTGGGGCTGACGACGCTTGCACGGGACGGCCTGGAGCACGCAGTACTGGACGCCGCTGTCACCCAGGTAATGAGCGCATGGGACGTGATGCGCGTGGCCGCGTAACGGCTTGCGCTCATGTCTGTTTTTGGCGGGTCAGCTCATCAATCAGCAGTTGCGTCGGGGCGGTTAATGCCACGCCTTTGCGGGTGACGATTTCGTACGGCTCGCTGCGTGATTTCAAGTCCAGCGCCAAGCGCATCAGCATGCCGTGGGTCACCGCCATTTGCGCAACGTCCACCGGCATTACGGCGACCAGTTGCGGGTCCTGCAAGAGCAATGACAGCGTGGTGAAGGTCGATGAGGTTTCAATCGGATACGCCGGGAAGTTAAGCCCCGCTTCCCTGAACTCCCGCTCAAGGGTCAGGCGCATGGGCATGTTGACCGGGAACACCACCCACGACGAATCTGCCAGTTCGCTCAACGCCAGCGACGTACGGCGCGCAAACCGGTGCGCGGTGTTAGCGACCACGATCAGCGGCTCCTGCTCGCGCAGGCGGCTGTCATAAGCCGCCGGATGTTTGCTGACGCTGGTGCGGCATATGGCCAGGTCCAGGCGCCCTTCGTCGAGTAATCCCAACAGGCGAGCGCTGGTGTCTTCGACGATTTCTACCGATAACTGCGGCTGTTTGGCGCGCAATTGCGCCAGGCACTCCACCAGCACCGGCACTGCGCCCATGATCACCCCCACCGACAGACGCCCGCCATGGCCTTGCAAAATGCCGAGCATTTCTTCGCGCAGGTGTGCCACATCGGTGTGTATCAAACGCGCGTAACGGATCACGCAACGCCCCAGATCATTGGGCGTCAGGCCTTTGGGCGTGCGCTCGAACAGGGTTGCGCCCAGCGTTGATTCAATTTCGTGCAGCGCCTTGGTCGCGCCGGGCTGGGTAATTGCCACAGACTCGGCGGCCTTGTGCAGCGAGCCGAATTCGTCCAGCGCAATCAACAACCGCAGTTGTTTGAGGCGCAGCCGGGAAATGATGGTGGTCAGGGATGGCAGCATGGGGATGACTATTGGTTATCGCTCAATCAGCATCTGTCATTAGGCAGCATCCCTGACAAAAATTAAAGTGAGCGCCAGAAGGGGTTATCAACCCGCCATAAAAATAATCTGCGAGAGTTCACTGTATGCGCTTGATCCAGTTTGAAACAGCTCAAGGCCAGCGCCACGTCGGGGTGATCGAGGGCGATGAGATCCATGTGGTGCTGGGCATCGAAACCACCCGCGAACTGGCGCTGGAGGCCATCCGTAAAGGCCACGGCCTGGTCGCTGAAGTGCTGGCCCGTGGCACCGAGGCAAGTCCTGTCAGTTATAGCCAGACACTGGAGCAAGGCCGCGTACTCCCGCCGCTGGACCATGCAGACCCGGCCCACTGCCTGATCAGCGGCACCGGCCTGACCCACTTGGGCAGCGCCTCGACACGCGACAAGATGCACCAGCAAAATGCAACCGATCACAGCACCATGACCGACACCGCACGTATTTTTCAGTGGGGCATTGAAGGTGGCCGCCCGGCATCCGGCACGGTGGGCGTGCAACCGGAGTGGTTCTACAAGGGTGACGGCTCGATCGTGGTTCGCCCCGGCAGTGCATTCAGCAAACCGACCTTCGCTGAAGATGCCGGTGAAGAACCCGAACTGACCGGCCTGTATGTAGTGGGCGACGATGGCAAGCCCTACCGGGTAGGCTTTGCGCTGGGCAATGAATTTTCTGACCACGTCATGGAGCGCCGTAACTACCTGTACCTCGCGCACTCTAAATTGCGCAATTGCAGTTACGGCCCCGAGCTGCGTGTCGGCGAGCTGCCGCGTCACCTGACCGGCATGAGCCGCATCCTGCGCGGGAACGAGGTGGTCTGGGAAAAAGAGTTTCTCAGCGGTGAAGACAACATGTGCCACAGCCTGGAAAACCTTGAATACCACCACTTCAAGTACCCGCAGTTCCTGCGCCCAGGCGATGTACACGTGCATTTCTTTGGGACCGCCACTCTGTCGGTGGCCGACAACATTCACACCCTGGAAGGTGACCGCTTCGAAATCAGCATGCCGGAGTTCGGCGCACCGCTGATCAACGGCATACAGGCAGGCACCGCTGAACTGCCAGCCGGGCACGTCGTAACGTTGTAGCAAGGCTTTGTGGGCTTGCCTGCAAGCCCACTCCCCGCTTGATAAAAAACATAAAAAAGCGAGACGAACATGAACAGCAAAATTGCACCGGCCGCCCCCAGCCAGGCCGCCGGGCTTGCAGACGCCTCACGACCTACCACGGTGCGCTGGCGCATATTTTTGATCCTGCTGCTGTTGTCGGCGATCAACTACATCGACCGCGCGTCACTGTCGGTGGCCTTGCCACTGATTTCCAGCGAATTTGAAATGACCCCGGCCCTGGAAGGCCTGATGCTCAGCGCGTTCTTTTGGTCCTATGCGCTGATGCAAATTCCTGGCGGCATGCTCCTGGACCGTTTTCAGGTGCGCAATATCGTCGGTGTGGCGACCGTGGGCTGGGGCTTCTTCCAGGCCATCGCAGGGGGCGCCCACAGCTGGATGACCTTGCTCGCCACCCGTATCGGTCTGGGCGTTGCCGAATCACCGATCATGCCCGCCGGGGCCAAGCTGAACGGTGCCTGGCTGACGCCCAATGAGCGGGGCCGCGGGGCAACCCTGGTGGATGGCGGCGCACCCTTGGGCACAGCCTTTGGCGCCATCATCATCGCGGGTCTGATTACCTGGTTCGACTCGTGGCGCATTGCGTTCGTGATCGCCGGTGTCGGCACCATGATCGTCGGTGTCTGGGCCTGGTGGTACATCCGTAATAACCCGGCCGAACACCCTAAAGTCAACGCAGCTGAACTGGCCTATATCACCAACGCCAATGCCGAGGCGGCGAAAACCAACGGCGAACGCAAAGCCATCCTCAAAGACTTGCTGAAAAGCCGCTCGGTATTGGCCATGTTCGCCGGGTACGCCTGCTACAACAGCGTGTTCTACGGCTTGCTGACCTGGATGCCGAGCTACCTGCACAAGGCGCACAACCTCGATATCAAGGCCATGGGCGGTGCAACGTTCCTGATCTTTATGTGCGGGTTTATCGGCGAGATCTTCGGCGGTTGGCTGGCGGACAAATGGAAAGACGCAGGCGGCGCTCCGAACAAGGTGATGCGCACCATGTTCGGCGGCTCGGCGGCGATTGCTGCGCTGTGCATCCTGCTGGTGGCCTACACACCGGACGCTTTCACCGTGATTTCGCTGCTCTGCGTGGCCCTGTTTTTCATTCGCTGGTGCGGTATGTACTGGTGCTTACCAGCCATTTTGGGCGGTAAATCCAAGGCGGGCGTACTGGGCGGCAGCATGAATTTCTGCGGCAACATGGTCGGCGTCATCGTACCGATCCTGATCGGCCTGATCGTGCAGTTCACCGGTTCGTACTTCCTCGCGCTGATCTTCTTCGTGGTGATGGCTTTCGGTCTGATGCTGTTCTCATCCCTCATCGACTACCGCGAGCGCGGTCTGGCCTGAGCCTTTCACTGAGGTAACTGTTGATGCAACTCATAACTAAAACAGGCAGTGAAAATGCTGCCAACGCCGTGATTCGACTCAACCCGCTGGACGATGTGCTGATTGCCCGCCAGCCCATTCCCAAAGGCCTGATCCTTGAGTCCGAAGGGCTGACAGCGCTGGACGCCATCCCTTCGGGCCACAAGATCGCGACCCGTGATCTGCAGGCCGGCCAGGCGCTACGCCGTTATGGACAGATCATTGGCTTCGCCAGCCAGCCGATCAAGGCCGGTGAACACGTGCATGTGCACAACCTGGCCATGGGGGATTTTTCGCGCGATTACGCCTTTGGTGTGGATGCGCGGGGGATTCATACGCCCAACCAGGACACCTTTATGGGCATCGTGCGCGCGGACGGCCGCGTCGCTACCCGTAACTACGTGGGCATCCTGACGTCGGTGAACTGCTCGGCGACGGTGGCCAAGGCCATCGCCGATCACTTTCGCCGCGACATCAACCCGCAGGCCCTGATCGACTACCCCAACGTGGATGGCGTGGTCGCCCTGACCCACAGTTTTGGGTGCGCAGTCGACCCCGGCGGCGAAGCCCTGGCCATGCTGCGCCGGACCTTGGGCGGCTATGCGATTCACCCCAACTTTGCCTCGGTGCTGATGATCGGTCTGGGTTGTGAAACCAACCAGATCGCGGATTTGCTGGAGGCCCAAGGCCTGGAAAAAGGTGAATTCCTGCGCGCCTTTACCATTCAAGGCACAGGCGGCACGTCGAAAACCATTGCCAGCGGCATCGAGCAGGTTAAATCCCTGCTGGCCGAGGCCAACCGCGTCGAGCGTGAGCCGGTCAGTGCCAAACACTTGATCATCGGCTTGCAATGCGGCGGTTCCGATGGCTACTCGGGCATCACCGCCAACCCGGCACTGGGCAACGCGGTAGATCGCCTGGTGGCTGCGGGCGGGACTGCAATCCTTTCCGAGACCCCGGAAATCTATGGCGCCGAGCATTTGCTCACACGCCGTGCGGTCAGTCGTGAAGTCGGTGAAAAGCTGATCAAGCGGATTCACTGGTGGGAAGACTACTGCAAGCGCATGAACGCCGAGCTGAACAACAACCCGTCGGCGGGCAACAAGGCCGGAGGCTTGACCACCATCCTCGAAAAATCCCTGGGCGCCGTGGCCAAAGCCGGTTCCAGTGACCTGGTCGATGTTTACGAATACGCCGAGACGGTGCGCGCCCACGGCCTGGTGTTTATGGACACGCCGGGCTACGACCCGATTTCGGCCACCGGCCAGGTGGCGGGCGGCGCCAACCTGATTGCGTTCACCACAGGGCGCGGTTCGGCCTATGGCTGCGCGCCCTCGCCGTCGATCAAGCTGGCCACTAACACCCGCCTGTGGGAGACCCAGGAAGAAGACATGGACGTGAACTGCGGCGGCATTGCCGACGCCAGCATGACCATCGAAGAACGCGGCGAGTACATCTACCGCCTGATGTTGCGCATCGCCTCCGGTGAGCGCAGTAAAAGCGAACAGCACGGTTACGGCCAAAACGAATTTGTGCCATGGCAGATCGGTGCAATTACCTAAGCCAGTGATGACACACCACACCTGTGGGAACCGGGCTTGCCCGCTCCCACGGGTTTCATTGTTTTTTCAAGGAGATGGACATGACCCAGATTACCGGCCAGAACTTTATTGGCGGCCAGCGCAGCGGCGCTGGCGCTGTTCATTTGCAAAGCCTGGATGCAACGACCGGTGAAGCCCTGCCGTATCAGTTTGTGCAGGCCACCGACGCCGAAGTAGACGCCGCCGCCAACGCGGCCAGCGCCGCCTTCGCGGCCTTTCGCAGTTTGCCCGCCAGCCGCCGTGCGGAATTTTTAGAAGCCATTGCCGAAGAAATCGACGCACTGGGCGACGCGTTTGTGGCCATTGTTTGCCGTGAAACCGCCCTGCCCGCCGGGCGTATTCAGGGTGAGCGCGGCCGCACCAGCGGGCAGATGCGTTTGTTTGCCCAGGTGCTGCGGCGCGGCGATTTTTATGGCGCGCGGATCGATCAGGCCCTGCCCGACCGCCAACCGCTGCCTCGCGCTGACCTGCGCCAATACCGCATCGGCGTCGGCCCGGTCGCCGTTTTCGGTGCCAGCAACTTTCCGCTGGCGTTCTCAACCGCAGGCGGCGACACCGCAGCGGCACTGGCCGCCGGTTGCCCGGTGGTGTTCAAAGCCCACAGCGGCCACATGGCAACCGCCGAATGGGTGGCGCAGGCGATTATTCGGGCTGCTGAGCGTACCGGTATGCCTGCGGGCGTGTTCAACATGATCTACGGCGCCGGGGTTGGCGCAACGCTGGTCAAGCATCCGGCGATTCAAGCCGTCGGCTTTACCGGCTCACTGTCGGGCGGTCGCGCCCTGTGTGACATGGCGGCGGCACGCCCGCAACCGATCCCGGTATTTGCCGAGATGTCGAGCATCAACCCGGTGGTGTTGCTGCCAGAAGCCTTGCAACAGCGCGGCGAACAGATCGCCAAAGAGTTGGGTGGCTCGGTGATGCTCGGCGCCGGTCAGTTCTGCACCAGCCCTGGCCTGGTGCTGGGGATTGCCTCACCAGCGTTCAGCGCCTTTGTCGATGCACTGGGCTCGTTTTTCAGCGCCCAACCGGCGCACACACTGCTCAATGCCGGTGGCCTGAAAAGCTATGTCAAAGGTCTCAGCCATTTGGCTTCGGTCGAAGGCATTCGCCATCTCGCAGGTTCGCAACAACAGGGCAATCAGGCGCACCCGCAGCTGTTCCAGGCCGATGCCAGCCTGCTGATCGGCGGTGCCGAGGTGCTGCAAGAAGAAGTCTTTGGCCCGACCACCATCGTCATTGAAGTGGCCGACAAAGCGCAGTTGCTGCAAGCGCTGCACAGCCTGCACGGTCAACTCACGGCCACGCTGATCAGTGAGCCTGCGGACTTGCAAGCCTTTGCCGAAGTGGTGCCGGTACTTGAGCACAAGGCTGGCCGCTTGCTGATCAACGGCTACCCGACCGGGGTTGAGGTGTGTGATGCCATGGTCCATGGCGGGCCTTATCCGGCGACATCGGATGCCCGTGGCACATCGGTCGGCAGCCTGGCCATCGACCGTTTCCTGCGTCCGGTGTGTTTCCAGAACTACCCGGACAGCCTGCTGCCCGATGCGCTCAAGAACGCCAACCCGCTGGGGATCCAGCGCCTGCTCAACGGTCAGCCGAGCCGTGAGGCGCTGAATTGACGCTTACTGGTCAGCCGCGTAAATAACCGTTTGCGCGCTGTCCGGGGCCACGGACTTGAGGGTGAAGTAGGTGTCACCCTCATCAGTGAGAATCTCGTATTGCACTTTGCCGGGTACGCGATTCGCCACGCTGACGTGCTTGATGATTTTCAGCACGCGCTGGAACTTCACATTCTGGGTGCCGTTCTGGGCGGGGCCGGTGAGCACGCTAACGGTCTGAAACCAGTCTTGATTCTTCTTGTGCGACACCAGCGTATCGGTCAATGCCTCAAAGCGTTCAAGGCGGGTAAACCCCCACAAGGTTTGCTCTGCCGACGCCTTGCCCTGAGCGTTTGAGCCGGTAAACACAAACAGATTAATGGCCGGATTGTCTTCACAAAAAAAATCGTAGGGCACCAGCCCATCGACCATTTTCTTGCCCGCGACAAAGCCTTTTTTATGCACCAAAAACATGTATACCTCCACTCAATGGCATCACCACAACCTCAGACAGTGCTGAGCGGGAAGTCTACGGGGGCAAGGCGTACAGAGCCGTCAAGGCTATGTAATATCGTGTAAAGATCATAAAACGTGTGAGCTGCCGCCCCGTCTTCGACGCCGCGCTGTCGCGCAGCAAACAGGCCGCCGAGTATCTTCAGCATCCCCCAATCGGTTCCCTCTCCTTCGGGAGAGGGCTAGGGTGAGGGGGCTCTTGACTTGAGTACATATCCGTTGCTGCGGCAACGGCCACTTAGGGTTCCGGCCTTACGCCGCGTCACTTTGCAAAAGCGGCAAAGTAACCAAAACGCTTTTGCCCCTACCCCTCGGGGCCTCGCTGAGGCTCGGCATGCCCTCACCACAGGCCTTGCTCCGTAGGCCCGCCGCGATCGGCCATCCATGGCCGTGTCGCGGCTAACCCGGCGTCCTGCCGGGTTACCCACTGCGCAAAACCTGCGTTCGGCCAGCGTGGTTTAATGGGGCCTTTTAGATCAAGATCAAGATCAAAAGCAAGATCTAGATCAAAAGATCGCGAGGCGAGCTCGCTCCTACACGGGGTCTTTGGGCAGGCTGATTTCTACGGTGAGGCCGCCCGAGGGCTGGTTGTAGGCGACGATGGTGCCGCCGTGCATTTCCACCGAGCGTGAAGCAATTGCCAAGCCCAATCCAAAACCGCCACTGGGCTCGCTGGCGCCGCGTTCGAAGGGCTGGAAAATGCTCTTCAGGCGCTGTTCTTCAACCCCCGGCCCATGATCGGTAATTTGCACCTGCAAGCTGTTGCCCGCCAGGCTGGTCTGGGTGGTTACCCGCACACGCGTGCCGGGGCGGGTATGGCGAACGGCGTTACGAATCACGTTTTCAAAGCAGCGATACAGCAGTTCACCGCTCACCCGGCTGACAAACGGTGGGCCCGCCTGCAAGGTGACTTCGCAGTCTTTGACCCCCGCTTCAAACTGCGCATCTTCAACGATCAATCGGAGCAATTCGATGATGTCGACCAACTCCCGCTCGATGCTGTCGGGCCGCCCCTGAACGCGGGCCAAGGTCAGCAGCGCTTCAATCAGGGTGTCCATGCGCACCGACTCGCGCTCGATGCGCTCGACCATTTCTTTGCGCCCGGGGTCTTGATGCAACAGCCCGATCGCCACTTGCATGCGCGTCAGCGGTGAGCGCAATTCGTGGGAGATGTCATGCAGCAAGCTCTGTTGCGCCTCGACCAGCAGCCTCAGTTGGTTGGCCATGCGGTCACAGTCTTCGGCCAGGTCGACGATTTCATCACGGCGCCCGCCCATCATCGGTTTGACCCGCGTCCCGAAACGCCCCTGGGCCACGTCACTCATGGCGCGGCGCAAAAAGGTCAACGGCCAGGTCAGGTAAAAGGCCATGTAACCGCTGAACAACGCGCTCATCACCGTGCCGATAATCAACGGCATCAGGCCCGGCCCCTCGCCAAACTCCGGCCCTGGTTCGCCGTGCTCACCTGGCGCGCGGGTCGAGCGGATAAACAGCTCGATGCCTTCCTTGCTCAGCACCGCGCGCTCGAACACCGGGTGCAATACGGGTGACCCGGCCAGCAATTGCCCGCTGCTGTCATACACGCCAATGGCCTGGTCATCGGGGTGGCGCCAGACCGTGAGCAGCTGCATGCCCGATTCGACACCAAAGGTTTCAAGCAGGTGGATTTCGCTGGTCAGGATGGTGTCGAGGTGCGGGTCCCCCGGTTTTGATTTACTCAGGATCACAAAGCCCATGCCGACAAAAAACGTCAGCGTGGTGGCCAGCCAGAACGCCAGAAACAGCTTCCAGAACAGTCGACTCGCTTTCATTATTCAGCGATCAACAGGTAGCCCAGGCCGCGCACGCTCTGGATCCAGGCTTTGGCATCAGGACGCGGGCCGAGTTTTTGCCGGATGCTGCTGATATGCACGTCGATACGCCGGTCGTAGCGGGTCAACGGGCAGCCCAGGGCATTGAGTGACAAGTCTTGCTTGCTCACCACTTGCCCGGCGCAACGGGCCAGTTCTTCGAGCAGGCTGAATTCAGTGCTGGTCAGGCCCAGCTCGTTGCCTTGCCACAGGGCCTGGCGTTTGCCGGGCCAGAGCACCAATTGCCCGGTCTTGATCGCTTCGGTCGCGGTCTGGTCAGGAGCGGGGTTGACCCGACGCATGATCGCCCGCAAGCGCGCCACCAGTTCACCCGGCGAGCTGGGTTTGGGCACGTAGTCATCCGCGCCCAGTTCAAGGCCGGTGATGCGGTCAATGTTGTCGCCACGGGCGGTCAGCAACACCACCGGCACCTGGCTGCGCGCACGAATGCGCCGCAGCACTTCGATCCCCGACAACCGGGGCAGCATGACGTCCAGTACAACAATGCTGTAGCGACCGGACAACGCCTGGACTTCGCCCTCTTCGCCGCTGTGCACGGCGGTCGCAGCAAAACCTTCGCGCTCCAGATATTCACTGAGCAGTGCAGTCAGTTCCTGGTCATCGTCGACGAGCAATACACGGATCATGGCGGACTCTTGCAAAGGGGGGCCAGGCATTATCGTAGCTGAACCGTGCAGCGTCATCGCGTAACGCCAACCTTTACCTAACTTGACACTGGGTTAACCGCACCAAACGCCCCGAGCTTTTATGCTGGCGCTCCACCCGCTTGCGTGGCTCGCGGAGCATGGCGTCTGCTCGAGTCATCCGCACGCCCGCCAGCGCTGCTTGTCGATGTGTTCTGGAAATAAAGATCTTGATGAATTTTCCGCGCCTGCTCTGCTCGGTTGCACTGCTGCTCAATGCCACCCTTGCACATGCCCAGGGTTTCAAAATTTCTGATATTCGAATCAACGGCTTGCAGCGGGTTTCCGCCGGTAGCGTGTTCGGCGCCCTGCCCTTGAATGTCGGCGAAGAAGCGGATGATCAGCGCTTGGTCGAATCCACCCGCGCCCTGTTTAAAACCGGGTTTTTCCAGGACATTCAGTTGGGCCGCGATGGCGACGTTCTGGTCATCACCGTGGTTGAACGCCCGTCTATCTCCAGCATTGATATAGAAGGCAACAAAGCCATCTCCACCGACGACCTGATGAAAGGCCTCAAGCAATCGGGGCTGGCCGAAGGCGAGATTTTCCAGAAGGCCACCCTTGAAGGCGTGCGCAACGAGCTGCTGCGCCAATACGTGGCCCAAGGCCGTTACTCGGCCTCGGTAGACACCGAAGTCGTCTCCCAACCGCGTAACCGCGTGCAGTTGAAGATCAAGATTGACGAAGGCCAGGTGGCGGCGATCAAGCACATCAACGTGGTCGGCAATAGCGTGTTTGATCAGGCAGAACTCGACGACCAGTTCACCCTGAAGACCACCAACTGGCTGTCGTTCTTCAAGAACGATGACAAATACGCCCGCGAAAAACTCACCGGTGACCTGGAGCGCCTGCGCTCTTACTACCTGGACCGCGGCTACATCAACATGGAAATCATCTCGACGCAGGTCTCGATTTCGCCCGACAAAAAGCAGGTGTTCATCACCGTCAATATCAATGAAGGTGAAAAGTACACCGTGCGCGACGTGTCCTTGCGCGGCGACCTGAAAATCCCCGAGGACCAGATCAAAGCCTTGCTGCTGGTACAAAAGGGCCAGGTGTTCTCGCGCAAACTGATGACCACCACCTCTGACTTGATCACCCGGCGCCTCGGCAACGAAGGCTATACCTTTGCCAACGTCAACGCCGTGCCAACGCCGAATAAAAACGACCACACGGTTGATATCGTGTTCGTGGTCGACCCGGCCAAACGCGCGTACGCCAACCGCATCAACTTTCGGGGCAACACCAAGACCGAAGACCAGGTGCTGCGCCGTGAAATGCGCCAGATGGAAGGTGGCTGGGCCTCGACCTACCTGATTGATCAGTCCAAGGTGCGTCTTGAGCGTCTGGGCTACTTCAAGGAGGTCAACGTTGAAACACCGGCCGTGGCGGGTGTCGACGATCAGGTAGACGTGAACTACACCGTTGAAGAACAGGCCTCGGGCTCGATCACCGCCAGCGTCGGCTTTGCCCAAAACGCCGGTTTGATCCTCGGCGGCTCGATCACCCAGAACAACTTTTTGGGCACAGGTAACTCCGCCAGCCTTGGCCTGACCCGCTCCGAGTACCAAAGCAAATACAACATCGGCTTCACCAACCCCTACTTCACCCCGGACGGCGTGAGCCTTGGCTACAACGCGTTCTACAACAAAACCGACTACAACGATTATTACGACGATGGCGTGTCGTACTACTCGATCAATAGCTACGGTGCCGGGATCACCCTGGGTTACCCGATCAACGAAACCTCACGGGTCAGTTTTGGCCTGACCGCGCAGCACGATGAACTCAAGCCCGGCACCTACAGCGCCGATGAGATCTATGACTTCATCCAGCGCGACGGCAAGTCCTTCACCAACTTCAAAGCCAACCTGGGCTGGTCGGAATCGACCCTGAACAAAGGGATTCTGGCGACACGCGGTTACTCGCAAAACCTCAACCTGATGGTCACGGTGCCCGGCAGCGACTTGAGCTTCTACAAAATCGATTACAGCGGCCAGACCTTCCTGCCGCTGACACAGTCCACCTCGCTGCGTTTTCATACCAACCTGGGCTACGGCAATGGCTACGGCTCAACCGACGGCCTGCCGTTCTATGAAAACTACACCGCAGGCGGTGAAGGTTCGGTGCGCGGCTTTGAAAGCGGCACTCTGGGGCCCCGCAACACCCCAGCCACCGGCAAATACGCCAGCATGGGTCAGGAGTACTACACCGATCGCAAAACCGATGCGCTGGGCGGCAATATCATGATCACCGGCGGCGTCGAATACCTGTTCCCGATTCCCTTCATCAAGGACAACAAATCACTGCGAACCTCGTTGTTCTGGGACGTCGGTAGCGTGTATTCGGACAAATGCTACTTGAGCACCACCACCGGCTGCGACGGCGTAGACCTGAGCCAGATGGCCAGCTCGCTGGGCGTGGGCGTGACGTGGTACAGCCCGATGGGCCCGCTGAGCGTCAACCTGGCCTTCCCGGTGCGCAAACCGACCGATGCCGAGACGCAAATCTTCCAGTTCTCGCTGGGGCAAACGTTCTAACCCGCCCAGCGAGAACGTTATTTACATAAACCAGCGGTACTCCCGCGCGCTGATGTCTTGCATAAACGCCAGATGGTCCTGGCGTTTGTTTTCGCAATAAACGTCGACGAACTCGGCCCCCAAACCTGCGCGCAACTGCGGTTGGGGCTGCATGGCGCGCACGGCTTCGAGCATGTCCAGCGGGAAGTCGACGCCGCTGTTGCGGTCTTCGTTAAGTGGCGCAATCGGCTCTTTGGCCGACTCAAGCCCGTGCTCAAGCCCCACCAAAATCGCCGCCAACACCAGATACGGGTTGGCATCGGCGCCCGCCAGACGGTATTCCACCCGCAGGTTTTTGCTGTCTGACTCGGGAATCCGCAAGCACGCGTCGCGGTCCTCAAAGCCCCAACTGGCGCGGGTGGCGATGTTGGTGGTGCCACCCAAGCGGCGGAAAGCGTTGTGATTGGGGGCAAAAATAGGCATGCACGCGGGCAAGAGTTCCAGACAGCCCGCAATGGCATGGCGCAGCGGTTGCTGTTGATTGGCCGCCAGCAGGTTGTTGCCCGCCGCGTCATACAGGCTGACGTGCACATGCATGCCGCTGCCCGGCTGATGCAGGTAGGGCTTGGACATAAAGCTGGCCCGGTAACCGTGTTTCATCGCAACACCCCGGGTGCTGCGGCAGAACAATGCAGACCAGTCGGCGGCACGCAAACCATCGTCGAGGTGACCAAAGTTGATTTCAAACTGCCCAGGGCCCAGCTCGGCGGTGATGACCGTGGCATCGATACCCTGGATTTGCGCCGCCTCGACCATTTCATTGAGCACCGGGGCAAAACGCGACAGGCGCTCGATGTGCATGTTGGGTTGGTCGTCGGTGTCGTCGGTAAATGGGTCACGGGCAAATTTTGGCAAGCCATCACGCAGGTGCTTGTCGAAGAGATAAAACTCCAGCTCAAACGCCACCACCGGATGAATGCCTTTGCTGGCCAGGCGATCAAGCACTTGCGCGAGGACTTCACGCGGCTCGAATACGATGGGTTTTGCCGTGCCGTCAGAGGTAATCAGCATCTGCCCCAACGGCTGGCCTTCCCAGGGCACCGGCTTGAGAGTGCCTGGCACCAGACGGCGCACCGCATCCGGGTCGCCATCGTTAAAGCAATAATCACCGATCTTGAACAACCCGCCCTGCGCGCCCAGCAGCACGCAGTTTTGCGGCAACTTGAGCGCGCTGCCCCCCGCGACTTTTTCCAGCATGTCGATCGGATAACGTTTGCCGTAGAAATGCCCCGGTATGTCCAGGGAAATCAGGTCGACATAACGCACATCCGGGTAGCGCTGGCGAAAAGTCCGCACTTCGGCCAGCAGGTCAGAGCACGCAGCATCCATCGTATTCATCCTTAAATCAGGTATAGACCCACAGCACGCGTGTGAGCTGCTCGGTCAGGTTGGCGTAACGGCACAAGGTGTTGCTGTCGAACTGAAAGCTGTCGCCGGCGCGCAAGGTCACCGGGTCTTCGTC
Source organism: Pseudomonas sp. PS01297 (assembly GCF_029959305.1). NCBI lineage: Bacteria > Pseudomonadati > Pseudomonadota > Gammaproteobacteria > Pseudomonadales > Pseudomonadaceae > Pseudomonas > Pseudomonas sp. PS01297. The sequence continues at coordinate 21,310 of NZ_JASCPQ010000022.1, read as the reverse complement.
ATCGCCCAACCATAAGGTCAACTCGCCCTCCAGCACATAACCGCCCTGCTCGGAGCTGTCGAGCATGTGCCGCTCGCCGCTGGTGGCACCCGCCTCCAGCAGACTTTCGAGCATGGAGAACGATGCGCGGATTTTCGGTGAAACCAGAATGTCGGTGATGCCGTTGGCCAGGTACAGGGTGCGGCGCTCGTCCGGCCGGGTGACCCAGGACAACGCTTTGGGCTTGGGCATGTTGTAGAAATAGGTGGTCGGCACGTCCAGCGTTTCGCTGATGGCGGTGAGATCCGCCACCGTCGGCCGGGACAGCCCGCGTTCGACCTGGGACATAAAACCCACCGAACGGCCAATTTTGTCGGCCAGTTCCGTAAGGGTGACTTTTTTATGCTTGCGCAGATCGTGAATGAGGATCGCCAGCGCAGCGATTTCTTCTTGTTTATTCACGCCCTGATTCCGCACAGCCTGGAAGGCACATTCACACCGCCATGAAATTTATTTAGCTTAATTTCATGAAAAATTACCCGGTAAATTTCACAAGCGCAAGGCTATTTTTTGACCAGACAACCGTGCCTAAGGGCAAAAAACCTCTCGGCATGCCCTAAAAAAACACTAAGCGGCTGTTTTTACGTGATTTTTTTCATCTAGGGGGTTCACAGGCCGAGAAAATGTCGATATATTCTCGCCCACTCTTACAGCAGATCTTAAAGACCTCGCAGTAAGCAGCGTCACACAGAGTGCCAGGCACTCTTCGCAACAGATACAGGGGCGTCGCCAAGCGGTAAGGCAGCAGGTTTTGATCCTGCCATGCGTTGGTTCAAATCCAGCCGCCCCTGCCATTTTCCAGTGTTATTCAGCCGCCAGGCATCCAACGAATAACCAATTAAACCCGTAAAACCTGTAGCCGCTGCCGAAGCATGAGGCTGCGAAAACCATTTCATCTATCTCTTCTCGCAGCCTTCGTGCCTCGTCAGCGACTACAACGCCGGGTAATCGATATATCCAGCAGCGCCACCGCCATACAGGGTGTTCGGATCCAGCTCAGCCAGAGGCGCACCGGTTTTCAGGCGTTCGACCAGATCCGGATTGGCAATAAATGGCCGCCCGAAAGCGAACAAATCTGCCTTGTTTTCTGCCAATTGCTGCTTCGCCAGCGCCAGGTCATAGCCGTTATTGGCGATGTAGGTGTTTTTGAAACGTCGACGCAACCCGGCATAGTCAAAGGGCGCAACATCACGCGGCCCGCCGGTCGCACCTTCCACTACATGCAGGTACACCAGGTCGAGCGCCGATAACTGGTCGACGATGTAATCAAACTGCGCCTGCGGATCGCTGCTGGTTATCCCGTTGGCCGGGGAAACCGGCGAAATACGGATACCGGTACGCTGCGGGCCGATCTCGCTGGCCACCGCCGACGCCACCTCCAGTAAGAAGCGGGCACGGTTGACGATGGAACCGCCATAGGCGTCGTCACGCAGGTTGGCGCCGTCTTTGGCGAATTGATCCAGCAAGTAACCGTTTGCGCCATGGATCTCGACCCCGTCAAAGCCTGCCTTGATGGCATTGGCGGCGGCCTGACGAAAATCGTTGATGATGCCCGGCAGCTCCTCAAGCTCCAGCGCCCGAGGTTCAGAGACATCCACAAAGCTGTTATTGACGAAGGTTTTGCTCTCGGCCCGCAGCGCTGAAGGCGCGACCGGGGCACCGCCATCGGGTTGCAGGTCTACGTGGGAGATCCGCCCCACATGCCATAACTGGGCAAAAATCCGCCCGCCCTTCGCATGTACGGCATCGGTCACTGCACGCCAGCCGTCAATTTGCGCCGGGGAATAAATACCGGGCGTGTCCTGATAGCCCTGCCCTTGCTGGGAGATTTGCGTGGCTTCTGAGATCAGCAAACCGGCCGAAGCCCGCTGGCTGTAATACTCTGCCGCAAACTCACTGGGCACAAACCCTTTACCCGCACGGTTACGCGTCAGCGGCGCCATCACAATGCGGTTGGCAAGCGTAAGGTGCCCAAGGGCGTAAGGCTCAAACAACGTCTTTTCGGTCATGGCTGCGGTCCTTTGGAGGAATGGCGAAGGACTGTGAGCATAGACCGCGGCGCCTCATGCTGCCGGTGCCAGCAAAAGATCTTTACGACTGCTTCGCAGCCGGACGTAGCCTCGCTGAACTCGTCAATTGCTACGGGGGTTATTGCCTATTTAGCCCACTCAATTGTCTCGCTGTAAGGCGTTTGGATGTCGCGCTCGGGGATTTCCCAGATCACCAGTTTGGGCGGGGTGTCTTTGAAGGCCGGATTATTGAAGTAGGTGTTCGCCCCCCCGGAAAACTCGCCGCCATCCTTAGAGAAGTTACCCACCGGCGCGGCCAGCGCCTGTTGCAGGAAGCCGAGGAAGTTGGAGTTGCGCGAAAAGGAAGTGCCGATCAGGGCGATGTTCGGCAGGTTGTCGTCGCCAAACAGGTCATCTTCGCTGGCCGCCCCGCTGCTACCTTCGGTCTTTTTCTCGCTGAATTCGCTGGCCGCCACTGTTTCCGGGGCGGGCTGAGCACTTACTGGCAACCAGTCCAGACCCGCCAGGTGCACCAAGTCGCCCGGGCGGCGAGCCGGGTTTTGCAAAGTACGCTCGTAGTCTGTGTGCGGCGTGGCGCTGATGCCCATGGCCTGCACCTGCTGGACAATCGCTTTGGCGGCCGCCGATGAGCCCACTTCGCTCCAGTGAGTATCGGTGCGCAGAAACGCCTCGGCACCCAAGGGTTGCAGGGTAGGCGCCAGGTCGATGGCCTTGACGCCCGCCTTGTTGAGGGCGGCAACCCACGCCACCGCACGGTCCTGCAATTGCGCCGGACGACGCAAATCGCACAGTTGTGAAGCGCCAATCCGGCTCTTGTCCGGCACCACCGCCACCAGCAGTTGAATGCCTCGCTTGGCCAGGCGCTGTTGAATGTCGATAACTGCTGCTGCCTTGGTATCGGCATTGTCCTGGGCGTGACGGTTGATGCGCATTTCGTCGGTCAGAAATAACCAGCCGTCACAGCCCGGACGCACCCGCGCACCGGTGTCGTGGAAGGTCAGCCAACTGGCCGCACGCTCCAGATCAGCGGCGCGTTCAGGCACCGCCGCCATCGACAATTGCTTGGCGATTTTATGAGTGACTTCGCCGTGCAGCACTTGGTCCTGGGTGAGGTTGGGCGGCAACAGTTGTACCTTGCCGCTGACCAGCAACCACATAGCCGAAGCAAAGCTTGCCAGCAAAAACGCGGCGAATACCCAGCCGGACAGCTTGCTGATACGGGCCGTGAATTCACTCGGCATAACCGCTTTTGGGGATGAGTCAGGCATGGGCTCGGCCATCAGAACTGGAAGTACAGGAAAGGCACCGCTTCACGGCTCGCGATCAACGCGAACGAGAGCAGAAAACCCGCCACCGGCCACACGGCCGCTATCGGTGCATACAGCGCTGAGCCGCCGAAGCGTTGCTCATAGCGGCTTTTAAAGGCTGGCGCGAGGATGCAGGCGATCCCCAACAAAGCCGCCAGACCGTGGGCCGAACGCAGGGTCACAGCCAGCGCATCACCCAGTGCAAAATCGTGCAAACCTATCTGCCCGGCGTACATGTTCAACGCCGAATGGAAATCCGGCGCGCGGAACAACGTCCAGGCCATAAACACAAACAGCAGGGTCAAGGTGTGCGCCAGCACCGGCGGAATGCTTGGCAAGGTCGAGCGTGACCACAGGCGGTCTACGCACAATGCAATACCGTGCGCAGCGCCCCACAGCAGGTAGTTCCAGCTGTCGCCGCCATGCCACAGACCGGCGATGGCCATGGTCAGGAACAGGTTGCGATAGGTTTTCCAGGCGCCATTGCGGTTGCCACCCAAGGCGATGTACAGGTAGTCGCGCAACCAGCTGGACAACGACATGTGCCAGCGCCGCCAGAAGTCCTGAATGCTCCGGGCCAGGTACGGTTGATTGAAGTTTTCCGGGAAGTGAAAGCCCAGCATCAAGCCCAGGCCGATGGCCATGGCGCTGTAGCCGGCAAAGTCGAAAAACAGTTGCAGCGAATACGCCAGGCAGCCGATCCAGGCATCGACAAAAGACGGGTTATCCAGATGAAACGCCACGTCCACCAGCGGCGACAGGGTGTCGGCCACCAGCACTTTCATGCACATGCCGATCATGAAACGGCGGGCACCCAGCGAGAAGTTCTGCCAGTCGAAGTAGCGTTTGACCAGTTCGCGGCGCACCCAGTCGTAACGAATAATCGGCCCTGCAATCGAGTGGCCGAACATCGAAATGTAGGTGGCGTAGTTCACAAAGCTGCGCTCGACCGGCACGGTTTTGCGGTGCACGTCCACCAGATAAGAAATCGCCTGTAGCACGATAAACGACAGCCCTGCAGGCAACGCCACGCGCTGCCATTCCAGCGGCATGGCGCCCGGGTAGGTGATCCACTCCATCCAGGTGGCTGCAAGAATGTTGGCGTACTTGTACCAGCAGAGCACGGCGGTGTTGAACACGATCAGCGCGACCAACAACCGCACACGGCCCTTCGAGTCTTCCCGCGAACGGTCAATCAGGAGCCCGCCGACCCACGCGACCACGGTCAACGCCATGTGCAACGCGAGAAACATCGGGTTCAGCCAGCCGTAAAACAACCAGCTGCCGATCAACAAAATGACGTTACGCCACTGCGGCTTGCCCAGCGCGTAGATGAGCAGGAACGCTGGCAGAAATAACGTCAGAAACTCGAGAGAGGCGAAGACCATGGCGGCGGCAGAATCCGATCAGTGGGATAGAGTGTCCGTTGCGTGCAACAACCGCGGCCCGTTGGCAGACGGCACCAACATCACGCTGTAACGCTCGCCCGCCTTGAGTTGGCCCAGATCCAGCGCAGCGCCGACATTGGCATTCGCGCACACCAGTTGCACCGACAATTGCACCGGATTGATCAGGCGGCGCTGGGCGGTGTTGACCGGTACAGACTTGAACAACTCAGCGTTACGGCCCGCAGCAAGCAGTGCGGCATCGGCACACGAGGCATCAACGTTAAAAAACGCCAGCGACGCCTTTAAAGCGTTGAAGTCATTCTCGGGCTCGCGCACCACCGCCTGTTGAATACCCGCGCCATTCGGCACAGCAAACACCGTCACAAATTCACTGGGCTCGATCTTCAAATCGATGGGCAACTTCTGCCCGCCACTGACCAACGTGCCTTTGATCGGTTTGCTGGAGTCCACGGGAAACAACAGTGACACCGGCTGCGCCGTCTCAAGACGCAGCGGCGCCTGCCCAGGCTGAGCAACCACCTCCAGCGGCGCAGGGCTGGCGTTGACGAAGCGAATAAATGCCGAGTCTTCAGCCGGGCCGGTGGCGTAGAGCGCCGGGGCAGCATTTGCCAGGGCGCTGGATGCCAACACCGGCAGGGCCATTAGCGCCGAAAAGTGCTTGCTCATTTTTTCAGCCCTTTAACCGCAGGCGTGTCCAGCAACGCCTTGTCGATGGCGTCACCCCAGAGTTTGTAGCCGGGCGCGGTCATGTGCTGGCCGTCGACCGTTGCCCATTCTTTTTGCCCCGGAACCGAAAACTTCAAGGAGTCGATGTAATCACAGGGTGCGACGTTGGCCGCCAGGAAACCCGACACCTGCTTGACCCGCTCCGGGGTCTTTTTGTATTGAGCGCCAACAGAGCCCCAGTTCGGCCCCACCCAAACGCAACGCTTGCCCGTCGCAGCAATCGCTTTGGCCAGGTCGGTGGTCTGCTGCCAGGCCCAGGTTTTAGGGAATTGCGGTTTGTCGTAGCCCGCCATGGTGTCGCCCAGCACAACCAGCACCAGGTCCGGCTTATCGGCAGCGATCAACTCACTGATGGGCGTGGTCGCGGTCTTGTCACTCAACACCACCACCTTGCCGCCGTCCTTACGCTCGGCAGCCCCGCACTGCCCCGCCGGGGAGGCCTTGAGCCAATCACCGGCATTAGAGCCGCAAATCCCCAGGGTGTGTACTTTGGCCCCTTGGGCCACGAGGTCTTCATGCAACGATGTGATCAAATACCCCGGCGTCGCCAAGTGGCTGTCGCCGATCATTAGAATTGTGATGCCCGCCAAAAGAGATGCTGCCACGGTCTAGCTCCTGCACATTAGTTCGAATACGGGGAAAGGTAAGGATTGATCGGCATCGGCATGCGCCCGGTGAAGTCTTCGAGCGTGTAACGAAGGTACAAGCCACCTGTCCACTGCTTGTAGTCCTGGGCGTTGTCCATGCCAAAGCTGCCCCCCAAAATCATATTGCTACCCAAACGGTACTCGGCTGCCGCGCCTAGGTTGTAGCCGATCCCGTTTTTGTTCTGGCCTGAAGACTTGGTCTGCAGCGACGAGCCGGCAGCGGCATAGGCCGCCGACGCCTGCTCCAGCGATGCTTGCATGGCGCCGTCGTTGGCGAAGTACTTGGCCGAGTCCTGCTCGATGTGTTGCAGGCCCACCGAGCCGCGCAGCGTGTAGCTCCAGCGATCCGCGCGTTGCGACCAGCTCACCGGCACGCCGATGGAGAAGTAGTTTTGCGGGCTAAAGTAGCCGCCACTGCCGTAGGTGAAGTTGTCCTGGTTGTTGTCGTACTTAAGGGCGGTGGCGCCAAGGCCTGCCGTCAACTGGCGTTCTTCATCCCTGAGCAGGTACCAGTAAATACCGGCACCACCTTCGGCACGGGTGTTGTCCTTGACGTTGTTGCCAAGCAGTTTGTACAGGCCCGCGTAACCGTACGCGCCGTAGTCACCGTTGTCGTAACCCAGTTGCACGCGCCCGCCGTTGGCGGTCACCCCGCCCCACTTGAGACCGCTGCGCGCATCTTTGGCACCGGCAAAAGACACCAGGCTGTCGTTCACCGAGCGGCGCGACAAGCTCGCCCCGTAACGCACGTTACTGTCCTCGCTTACCGCGCGATCAATGCTCACGCCCCCCACGGGCGTGCTGTACAGAAAGCCCAACGGGCTGACACCAATGTCGGCCTTGAGCCCTTGCGAGGGCATTTCATAGCCCACCGCCACACCCACGCCTGAGTCCTTTTGCCGACCGGCCGAGCCATTCACCCCACTGGCTGCGGCCAGCGCTGCCGGGGTTGGATCGGGGGCTGCCAGCACGGTTTGCACCGCCGCAATCTGAGCCACATTAGGGCCGCCAAAGCGGTTTTTGGCCGAATCACCGACGCTGCCTGCGTTCAGCGACACCGGGGTCACGCGCAAGGCAACACGGTCATCGCCCACCGGCAAGCTGATCTCCAGCGGCGCTTCCACGTCGGTCATTTTGCTCAGGCCCGACTCGCTGTCGTTACTGCGAATGGCCACCCCTTGGGTGATACGCGGGCTGCGCTCTTGCTTGATCTCGGTCAAGGCGGTTTGCATCGCCTGGCGCGCTTCTTCTTGCGGGTCGCTGACCGGGGCTGAAGCGACTCGGCGTGGCGCAACGTAATCATCGTCGAACTCAGACACGGCATACCCGCCACTGCTGACACTCGGTGCGATACGCGCTGGGTTGCGAGTATTGCCCGCATACACCGGCGCGGGCTCGGCGATGTCTTCGTCGGGCGCGGCGAGTTGCTCCTGTGCAGGCTCGGGAATCAGCGGCACGCTGCTGCCCTGGGCCAAACGTGACTGGCGACGCTGCCCCTCTGCCCCCACAAACGGGTTGGCGGCCACAGCGGTTTTCGCGAAGGGATTGGTGTCTTGCTTGGGCGGCGCCTGCAATGCCAGGGCGCGGGTGTACAGATCCTGAGCCTTGGCGTTTTTGCCTTGGGCGCGGAAGATACCCGCCGCACTGGCGAGGATCTGCGCATCGTTGGGCGCCAGTTCCAGGGCTTTGTCCGCCGAAGCGGCGGCCCCGCTCTTGTCACCCGACTTGTTCAAGGCTTGGGCCATACCGATCTGCAGTTGCGGGTCATCCGGCGCCGCCCGCAACAAGGGCTTATACAGCGCGATGGCTTTGGCGCTGTCGCCATTGGCCAAGTACATGCGCGCCAGTGCGCCGTTGGCCAATGGGTCGTTCGGCCGTTGGGCCAACGCTGGGGCCAGGGTGTCGTAAGCCGCGACCAAATCGCCCTTCTCCCGCAGCACGTCCGCTTGGCGCACGGTGTACAAAAACAGCAGTTCGTCGTAAGTACGCTGGTCCGCCGCGGTCAAAGGCTGGCTCTGCAATTGATGCAGCAGTTGATTAACCTTGGCGTCATCGCCGGTTTTAAGCAGCACACCGGCATACGCCAGGCGCAACGACGCAGGCGGATTAGTGCTCTGCGCAATGGCGTTGCGCAGCATCGACAAAGCGTGATCCGGATAACCCGCATCGACATACGCCGAGGCCAACATGCCGATGGATTGCGGCTTGCCGTTGGCGGCCAGTTCAGCGCGGCGCAACAAGGTCAGCGCTTGCTCACGGTCGCCCTGCTTGGCCAGCGTCGCCGCCTGGGTGACCAGCGCTTGCATCTGCGCTTCGCTGGCCAGTTGCTGCATTGGCGCCGTGCGCTGACTCACAGGGATGCGATCCAGCGTGCTTTGCGCGGCCGACCATTCGCCCAATTGGCTCGACAGCAAGGCACTCGCGTACAAGACCTCGGGGTCTTGCGGGTTGGCCTTGAGCGCATCGGCCATGGTTTGCCGGGCCTTGTCCGGGGTCTTGGCTTGCAGGTAATACAGTGCCAGGTCGTAGTGCGTCCAGGCATTGCCCGGATCATTGCGGATGGCTTCTTGCTGCGCCGCGATCGCACCCTTGAGATCACCACTGCGCGCCGCATTTTTGGCCTTGCCCACCGCTACCGCGGCTTTCAACGGACGCAAGTCGCCCAAACGCTGTTGCTGGGCCGGGGTCATGCGCTCGACCATCTGCATGGCCTGGCTGGCCTGACCGTTTTGCGCCATCACGGTGATCAACCCGAGCAACGCATCCGGGTTGTCGTTGTCCAGGCTAAGGGCCTGACGATAGCTGGCCTCGGCATTGGTCAACTGGTTTTGTTCAGCCTGTACCCCGCCCAGCGCAATATAGCCTTCGGCCTGACGCGGCTTGCTGGCGATGGCTTGCTGCAACAGGCTGCGCGCCCGTGGCAAGTCCTGGCTGGCCCGCGCTTTGTCGGCCTGACCCAGCAGGCTCCAGTAGCGGTTACCGTCCAGCGCCGACTGCCAGCGCTTGTCGGAACCGCGAGCAGCGGCCCGGCTCAACAACTCATTGGCGTCACTCAAACGGCCCTGACGCTGACGCACCAGACCAAGGCCGCCCAAGGCGTCGGAGTCTTGCGGTTGCTCTTTGAGGCGAGCCAAAAACGCTTGTTCAGCAACGTTGAGCTGGTTGTTTTGCAGCGCCTTGTAGCCGCGCGCCAGGTTGGGGTTCATGTTGGCCGTGCTACCCGCTTTGGGACGGCTGAGCATTTGCGTGCGGATCTCGCTGTCGTTCGGGTTGGCCTTGAGATAAGCCTCAAACAAAGGGATGTCCGAAGGGCGTGGGGTGCCCAGCCAGACCAGCCCCTGGCGCCAGCTTTCGGTGGCTTCACCGCCCAGTTCAGGCAGCGTCGACAGCTGCGCAAGGCGCTGCAAACCTTCAGGACGGGTGCCTTCATTGCGAATCAGCAATTTGGCCAGCACCAGCTTGGCCTTGGCGTTGTTCGGGTTCTGTTGCAGCAAGCGCTCCAGCCCCTGACGGGCTTCATTGGCGCCGCCAGCGGTGTAGCTCAGGTAGTTGTAGAACTCCAGCGCCAGCTCACCTTGCGGCGGCTTGCCGGCAAACGCCTGCCGGTACAACGCCACCGATTTTTCCAGCTCGCCGCTACGGGCCTGGGTGCGTGCCTGATCCAGCAGGTCCGGGTTTTTACCGGCTTGCAGGGCAATAGCTTGCTCCAGTTGCAACGTCAGCGGATCACCGGGATGGGACTGTTTCAACTGCGCCAGGTAATTGCTGGCGCCGGTCACGCGCTTGGCCTTGAGTTCCAGCAGGCCCAGGCCGTACAACGCGTCCACTTGCTGCGGGTCGATCAACAACAGTTTTTTCCAGACCTCTGCCGCCCGTGCCGGGTCGTCTTGGGTCTGCCAGTATTTACCCTGCTCAAGCAGTGCCTTGCCCGCGTCATTGAGCGCGGCAAAACTGCTGCTGTTAATCAGTGCTGCAAGTATCCCGAAGGCTACGGCGTGGTGGCGCGCGGACATGTTGTCTCCCACATCGGTTGCAACTTCCCGTCATCCAGGAAGTGGTAGCGGTTGTCCATATAGCCCAAGGAAAACAGGCTCAATACAAAGAAGTAGTAAGGCGGCTGTGCCAGCTTGACCGCTTCAGGCGTGAGGCTTTGCGCCATGAGTTGCTCAACGCGCACGGCCTGCTCTTGTTGCAGCGTAGTCTTGCCCAGCGCTTTGAGGTAAGGCAGCAACGCCGCCGAGAAACCAAACGGCCCTGCCCCGGTATGCGCGCCGCTGGTGACCTGAACTTTTTCAGGGGGTACGCCGTCTTCGGTGGTGGCCTGCAACATGCCATCCAGGTGTGCGAGCAAGGGTTTGCGCAGCCGGTCACGGGCAGGCATCAGGCCGGCCCACATATAGGTGCGAATGGCGTCATAGCTGCCCAGATCACCCTTGGTAGGGTCGGTCACGAACTCGCCGGTTTTGGCGCCGGTAGCGCGATAAGTGACCCAATCCGCGACAAAGCCGTTGTGAGAAACGGCTTTGATCAGGGTGGCGGTGTTCTTGGCGATGTCCGCCCATGGACCTTTGGGGTCGACCTCAGCAAAGCGTCGCAGTACCGGAATAGGCATGTAGCTGGGGTTTAGCTGCCACTGATCCGGGCTGGCCGGATCCGGTTTGATAAAGCCGAACTTGCCCGGCAGCAGCATCTTGCCCAGGCCGGGCAAGGTGGCAACCTCTTGGGCGGCGATGTTGTGCAGCAGATGACGACCGTCTTCGGTGTAATCGATGCGGTGCCAGAGCCGCCCGGCCTCCAGCAGGGCATAGGCAAACCACAAATCGCCATCGGACGCCGAGTTGCTGTCCAGCAACACCCATTCACCGTGCTCGTCCAGACCCCAGAACCAACCCGGCAAATGGGTTTTGATGTCGCCCTGGGCGAGGTTATTCACACTCCAGCGCCACAGTTTTTCAAAGGTTTCGCGATCATCCGCCACCAGCGCAAAAAACATGGCGTACGACTGCCCCTCTGAAGAGCTGTGACGCTGCGGCGTGCTGGCGTCCATCACCCGGCCGTCGGGCTGCACAAAGTGCTCAACGAATGTTTGCCAAAGCGGCCAGGGCGGCACATTGCAAGCCTCTGCGCGCGCGGTGACCGGCAGCAGCCAGCTCAACAGCAACGCACACAGCAGGCCACCCCGAAAGCGGGCTCGCACAACACTCACACCCGTCACGAAAAGCACTGGGGCCTACTCTTTAAGACGCTTATTGGCACGCGCACGCAATGCCAGGTAAGCCAGCCCGCTGAGCACCACCACACCCAGACCGGTCAGCACCAGCACCCACAGCACATGCCGCGACATCAACCATTGCAGGTATTTGATCGTGCCCAAGTTGCCGACGTAGTAATCCTCGTCAGCCACCAACGCCTCAACTGCTTTGTCACGCACCACCACCAGGCTGCCCTGGACCGACTGGGTGTAATCCTCCCCGCCAATCAGGGCGTTGGTCGCATCCGCCAGACCTTCTGGGCCGCCACCCGCGATCACCACCACGCTGCGACCACTTTTAAGTGGCGACTCAAAACCCGTCAGGTAAGTGCTGCGCGCACCACCGGAGAACGCCATGGCCAGTTTGGTTTTACGCACGTTGGCTTCCGGGTCCGGGCTGAACCAGTCACGCACGCGCATCGGCAGGTCAGACAGATGGAATTTCTGCTGGCCGTCGGCATCGTAAGCCGGCAAGCGATCGGCCCACAGCGACAGCAACGGCTGGTTGTTGCCCGAGGCAAACACCAGCAGGTCTTTGTCGGCAGCGCCCGCCACTTTGTCGGTTTCGATCACTTGCACACCCACCGCCGGGTAGCCGGTGGACTGGCCAAAACGGCCGAGCACGGTCAGGAACGCATTCAGCTCAGGAATGCCAGGGTGATCGGGCAGCACCACCGCGGTTTCTGACAGGTCAGCCATGCGGGTGAACGGGAAGCCGGCGTCTTTGAACACACCCAAGTTGGGCATCGCGATGAAATGGTCGTAGCCGGTCAGGTCCAGCGTCGACTCAGGGTCGATGGAGCCGCGCATGTTGTCGATGATGATGTCGCGGCATTCGCCCTGCTTGATGTAATCAAACATGTAGCGCAGTTGCAGGCGTGATTGCAGGGCCACCGAATTAAGCGGCAGGCGTACGCTCAGCTCACGATCAAGGTTGCCGTTGTTGCTTTTCAGACTGCTCAGCACACTGCTGTCGAGTTTTTCCTCGGAGGGCAGGCTTTGCGACTGAATCAACGCATCGTTAAAGCTGACGATAAACGACGAGTTGTTGGATTTTTCTTGCGGGGTGTAACGGTATTTGAGGTCCAGCGGGGCCCCGCTATCGCGCCAGGTGAACAGGTCCGGCGGGAAGTTCAGCGGCACCACGATGTCGCCCGGGTTGTAACCGGAGACATTGAACTGTTGTTCTGGCAGTAGCTCGCCGAGCTTGACCTTGCGGTCTGTCGGCAACCAGTTTGGCGCGTCGTAGGGTTTGCGTGGCTGCACCACCGTGAGGTTATCGATCACCACGCCGTTGCCCGACAACGCCTGGCTGCCCAGCACTAACGCGGTAGCGGCCCGCTTGAGTTCGGCACTGTCACGCCCGGTAATGAGCAACAACTTGCCGTTGGGGTCGTTGGGGTTGGTGATGATGCTCACGCTCGGGCCCTTGGCCGCTGGTAGCGTCACGCCGTCCAGTTGCAGATCGCCCTGGCCGCTGAGCAATACCACGGCGTTACCGCTTGTAGGGATCTGGTTGAAGCTGGAAGAGAACCGCGCACCGCGATAGCTGGACAGTGCCCCGAACCAGGAAGACAACGCACCGGCCGCTTCCAGCGTGGTGTTGTCCGGTGAGGCGGCAAAAACAAATGGCAGCTCCAATGGCCGCGCGTCACGACGATCAAAAAAGGGCAACGGTAAAATCGACAAATCATTGGGCAACGGCAGCGGTGACACATCGAGGGTCAAGTTGGTTCCGTTGTTGATTTTGGCCCACAAGCTGGAATGCTGCGGGTCCTCGCAACTCATGGTGTAGTGCCCGATGAACTGCAAGCTCAAACGGTTGAACTCAGTGATCAGGTGCGGAGGAATATCGATGGTTTGCTGCTGCGGTTGCCCGGCCTTGTCTTTAGGCAGCGGCAGGCTCGCCGCCACTTCGTCATTGATCAGCACGTTGATTTGCGACAGGTCGGCCAGCAACGAAGGCGAATAGGCGTACTGCAGGTTCAACTTGGCGCCCGTGACAATCGAGTCGGCGCGCACGTTAAAGCTGACGCTGTCGGTTGAGTCCACACCGCGCAAGGTCATGGGGTAATTACGCCCCAGCTGCTTGAGCGTCACGGTGTAGCTATTGGGGGTGGCCGCAGGAGCCGCCGGCGCAGCGGCCGTCTCGGCGAATGCCGTGCCGCCACTCAACGCCAGCCAGGCACAGGTCAGGCCTGCCAGTGCACGACGCGGGTCGCGCAGATTACTGAAAGCGAAAGGCTTTGAATTCATCATTTGTCCAATACGTTTTCTAGAGTGGATGGGGCGACACGACGACGCGCAACGGCGTTTCGTAGTTCCATAAGCGTGGCTTTGAACAGTGCGGTAAAACCGCGCCAACCGATGCGGGTAACGGCACGCAAAGCCACCAAAGGCGTATCGATTTCGCCATGGCCCCAGGTTGAAGCCCAGGTATCGGCACGTGAAAACGTCAGACGAACCAGTTCGCTTTGCTGACGCAAACTCAAGTGGTCAAACTGCAAACCCAGCAGTCCGCCACGGCTGAACACAATGATGGCCGGGAACACGCTCGCCTGATCGTTGCGAAACAGCGAGATCTGCACGCGCGCGCCTTGGGGGGCGCTAACGCCTTCGGGCAAACGCAGGCCCATGCCTTTTTGCGAGAAGTCTTGCGTGACGCCTTCGATCACGCTGCCATCAGGCAAGGTCATGAGCGCAGGCATGACAGCAGCCACCCGAGGCTCAGAACGTACCTGACGGGTTTCACTGGCAACCGCCACGGCCGCACTGGTGATGATCAGGTTGTAGACCGTCCACACCAGGTTGATCAGCAAGGTAACGACCGCCCCCTCGCTGCCCACTGCCAGTTGCACAAAGCCGAAAATCATCCCGGCCAGGTTGATGGCCAGCAGCACAATATAAGGACGGGCCAGCTTCCAGTCGAAGAAGGTCTGATCGATGATCCCGCCCTTGCTGGTCACGTTGAAGCCGCCGAACTTGGGTTTGACCAGCGCCATCAACACCGGCCCCATGATGTACCAGGCCAAAACCGTCTCGTACACCTCGTTCCAGAACGAGTGGCGAAAGCGCCCCTGAATCGCCGAGTTGGTCAACGCCGCATGGAAAATATGCGGTAACGCATACGCCATGATCATCAAGCCGGTGGCATGGAAGATTTGCGCACCAAAAAACAGGTACGCCAGCGGTGCGGTCAAGAACACCAAGCGCGGCAAACCGTAGAAAAAGTGCAGCATGGCGTTGAGGTAGCACAGCCGTTGGCCCAGCTTTAAGCCCTTGCCGAATAACGGGTTGTCGGTGCGAAAGATCTGCGCCATGCCCCGCGCCCAGCGCACCCGCTGGCTGATATGGCGAGACAAACTTTCGGTGGCAAGCCCGGCTGCCTGCGGAATCGCCAGATACGCCGTGTTGTAGCCTGCGCGGTTGAGTTTTAGCGCGGTGTGGGCGTCTTCGGTCACGGTTTCTACTGCCACGCCGCCCACTTCAAGCAGCGGGTCACGGCGCAATACCGCGCAAGAACCACAGAAAAAGGTCGCGTTCCACAGATCGTTACCGTCTTGTACCAGGCCGTAAAACAACTCCCCTTCGTTAGGCACTGAGCGGAAGGTGTTGAGGTTTTTTTCAAACGGGTCTGGTGAAAAGAAGAAGTGCGGGGTCTGCAACATCGCAAGCTTGGGGTCTTTCAAAAACCAGCCAATGCTGATTTGCAGAAACGAGCGGGTTGGCACGTGGTCGGCATCGAAAAAGGCCACGTACTCGCCGCTGGTCACCTTCAAAGCTTCGTTGAGGTTGCCGGCTTTGGCATGACGGTTATTGTCACGGGTGATGTAGCCGACGTTGATCTGCTCGCAGAACTCACGAAAGTCTTTGCGATTGCCGTCGTCGAGCACATGAACGCGCAGCTTGTCCTTGGGCCAGTCCATGGCCTGAGCGGCAAAAATCGTCAGCTTTACGATATCCAGCGCTTCGTTGTAGGTCGGAATAAACACGTCGACAACCGGCCACTCGCTGGGTGGCCCCTTGAGCAGCACCGGCTGGCGACGCAGCGGCCAGGCCGTTTGCAGGTAGCCAAATACCAGCACCGCCAGGGCATACAGTTCGGCCAGCACCAGACCGTAACCAAACGCAATGTCGAGCCAGCTTTCAAAGTCCAGGGTCGCCGTGACGCGCCAGTACATGTAACGCAACGACGCGGTGAGTGACAGCCCGATCAGGATCAACACCGTCAGGCGCCCCGGCATCTTGCGCAACACCAGCGCCACGGCAAAACAGCCCACGGCGAACAGGCACTGCGCATAAAACTCAAACGGCGTAATGATGATAAAAGTGCCGAGCACCACGCAGATCAGCGTGACGCCCAGGCCGAGTGCGTGACGCAGCCCGGCCGGCCACTGTTCAATGCGATCAGATATCGCCTGGGCCCAACGCTGAGTGCGGGTTGGCGGGGCGGCCGCATCGGCTTCTGGAGTTGTCGTTATCACTGGGCTTCAACCCCTTGAGCACGCGAGGCTTTGAACCGGGCCTTGAGTTGTTCGGCAAGCAGTAACACGCCCTCACACGCTGGCGAAGGTTCGGCCGCCGACATGGGGTTGCGCCCATAGGCCAGCGCTTCACCCAGGGTATTGTCCAGAGGCACGACCGCGATCAACTGCTGCCCAAGGCGGCGCTTGAGCACCTGCAGCATGTCCCGTGAAAACTCACGGCTGGCGTCGAACTGATTCACCACATAGGTGCAATGTGAAGAGGCGGCGCGGGCATGGGGCGCCTCCAGCAGGCGATCAATCGGGTCCAGCGTGTTAAAGCTGGCCGCATCGGCCGTGGTGACCACAATCACTTCGTCGGCCACGTCCAGGGCTTGCGCCAGTGACGCTGTAGAGCCGGTCGGGGTGTCGATCAACACCACATCATTTGCACCCAAGTCCATGCGATCCAACTGGCGAGCCAGCCAGTGACGGTCTTCGTGCAAGGCATGAATCAGCGCGTGATGTTCGTCGTCGCCTAACACGCCGTAGGGCATCAACAAGGCGCCATCAAAGCCGGGTTGCAGCCTGTCATTCCAAGCTTGCCCTGCCCCGCTCAGGCTGCCGATGCCGGACTCGCCCTGCTCGACGCCAAGGTAATAGTGCAACGCGTTTTGCGGGTCCAGATCGATGGCCAGGGTGCGGCCGCCCTCCAGGCGCAAACGGCTGGCCAGCCCGGCCGCCAACGTGGTTTTACCGACACCGCCTTTGAGCGACACCACCACAACCACATGCGCCTTGCACTTGGCCGGACGACCCCGCGCAGTGTCTTGGTGCAATGCCACTTCTGCCAGCGCCTGCGCCTCAACCTCACGAGCCTGAACCACCTCGGCGAGCAGGTTGCGCAAACGGCTGGGGGCAGCAGGCAAGACCGCCAGAGTTGGCTGCGTAATAAGGGGTTGCGATGGAGGTGGAACGAGGTGAGCGTCGACACTGGGGGCCAGATGTTGCTCTACCTCGGCGACCGGCACGGGCTCGGGTGCCGGCTTGCTGACGGGTTGCTCCAGCATTGAAGCGACAGGCTCGATTGAAACAAGGGGTTCGCTAAGCGGCGCTTCAGCACTGTCTGCGACTACTTCAGTAGTAACTGCATTTTCAGGCGCAATTTCAGGGCTGGCCGGGGCTTTTTCCGGCTCAGGTACAAGGGGGTTCTCTTTGTAATCGATCTGGCTTTCGAACTCGTGATAACTACCAGCACTTGCTCCGAATCTGCTGAAAAGACTCGATATGTCATCTGTACGGTTCATAGAGAATTCCCGTGACGCTGGCTTTTTATTAAAGGACATCTGCACGCCACATCGATAGCTTCAAGGTAGGCCATCAGTATGGCATCGTCAATATTTTGAATATGTCAGACCTTAAATCTGGGATCCAATTAAAAAAAAAGATCCTATTCGTCATTATTTTGACATTTCGGAAATTTTGAAATTGACGCGATAGCCCTTCAATTGCACCGCGGCTGCGCCTGCCGCCCTGCAACCCGCTAACGGCGGGCCTTCCAACCAAAAAACAGCGAAATGCCGAAACTCAAACCTATCTCACTACTGTTACAAATAACGGCACTGAATTGACGGAGCGAACCACCGCAGAAAAATAAAAAGTGACTCGTATTCCCCGTTAAAAAGACTAGTTCCATCTCATGATTTTGGAGGGACGCCTGCGTAAAATCAGGCATTTCGTACGACGTTTCCCTTTCAATCCGACGAAACATCCTAGAAAATCTCGCGCGCTTGCGTCGGCCAACATCGGGCACTAGTCTCGGCCCACTGCTGAAAAAAACAGCAGTCGGGTTTAGTAGCTCGGTTTGTAATCCGGCGCATACCGCCACCTCGTTGAGGCGTATTTTTTCGCTCTCGATTTTATGGTGGCCGTGCGCAGGGCGTTCTCGAGCGCGCCGGGTTCCGGATACACCGGTCTACTAACCTGCGTACGGCTACCACCTTAATTCGTTTAGTAGCGAACGGTGATAGCTCCCTTATGCTGTATCCGGAGTTGTAACCATGAAAAAAATCGTACCTGACCCACCTGCTTTAACCCCAGAAGCTGCTGCGAGCCATGAGCTGTCGCTCGATCGTGTCGCCGCTAATCGCGCTCTGGATTTTTACCTGCTCGACCAAAAGCCCTCTCGCCACGCGGACTCGTCCTCGTATGCAATCCCTGACAGCGTTAATTCAGAAGCGGCTTTGGCCCAAGCGTCAGACTTATTGCGCTGCCTGGGCGCCTCGGCGATTGAGGCGGGGAATGGTTTGAGCGGGCATCAGCGCCACTTAGTGTTGTCGCTCGTGTACCTGGCAGAACTCGCCCAGGCGTACGTCGACAGGTCACTGGACAGCGTGAGCACGCACTAAAGCAGTACGCGCCTGCTTGGCGACAGGCGCGTTTGAAGTGTGCAGATTACTGAGATGAGCAGATTGAGCCTTGAGAGGATCCGCGCTTATGAGCGACAGGATCTGCGTCGTCGCACCGTTGCGTAACTACTTTGAGGCGAAGGGTCAATCTGACGCATTAAAGGGAAGGCTTGAATATGAATCAAGACGGGACAGGCGCAACAACCTGGTCATCAGCAGTTACTGCTGACTCCAATGACACGATGTAAGGGTCGCTCTCTGCCAAAAGCTTGGCAAATTCGCTTGGCACCTTGCCACCCTTAATCATCGCAGCAAAGACGGCGTAGACATCATTTTTGCCACCCGCTTTTCTAAGCGTGTCCTGATCATTGATCCATACATAGATGATCGTTTTAGGGGCATCTGAACGAAATTGAAAAAACAGACGGTAGCGCGGAGCCATACCCTGCTTTTTAACCCGAAGCCAATGCTTATTGGTCTTTCCCAGCGTCGTACCTTGACGGTAGCCAGGGTGCGCCGGGTTGGCAGGTACATTGACCAAAATATTTTCGGCAATAGCATCTAGAAGCTTGTAGGAGGGATGACGATGAAATTCATCTGGATCCTTCTCTGCAGCCTTCTCAACCTCTGCTGTAAGCGCCTCAAGGCGCTCCAAGAAAAACGGGTGAGCATAAAGTGCCCACCCGTTGACAATGTTAAGAGTGCTTTCAGTCACGTAATCTTTAGCCTTCTAGAAGCTCACTACGACGATTTTGCTCAGCCTTAAGGCGAAGGGACTGAATTCGATTCAGAAGACCAGCAGGTATAGGCTGGATACTCTCTGGCTGATTTTTGATGTCATCGTGGAGAAAATCTAGAAAGTCGGCTTTGGTCTGGAGCTCAGCCTTTTTCTCTGCGAAAGACACAACATTGGTTTTAGACATAATGTCTCACCTTTGGAAAATGCGCTAACCCCTATCAGGTATAGCATGGTCTGCGTCTTGCGACCTTGACCTGCGCGAACACCGGTCAACATAGAATTTTCTAAGCGCTGTCGAAAACCCTTGCGGGATCGGCCTCAAATGAGGCAGGAGCGATTATGTAGCCTTAACAAGCTTTGTTCAACTCAATATCTGAAAAATCAAATCTCGTGCTTATGATCGCTCAGCACCTGCATTTGCATCATATGAACAAAAGCCTGGCAAATCCAAAGACAACAAAAAAGGGCCCACCTTTCGGTGAGCCCTTCTAGACCGCCCAGCAGAGCGGATTTTGTTTGGTAGGCGCGATTGGACTCGAACCAACGACCCCCACCATGTCAAGGTGGTGCTCTAACCAACTGAGCTACGTGCCTGCTGTGGGGTCGCATTCTATAGATTTGCGGAGGGGTGTCAACACCTTTTTTGCAGCTAACCCCATGAATAGTCGAAATTTTTATTTTCACCCCGAAAATACTCAGCCAGCGCTGGCTGGCGGGCGAATTTCAACTGAGGTAGCATCGGGCGCACTCGTAAAAAATATAAAACAGAGGTTGCAGAATGGCGAACACACCTTATCCCCAGTCCTACTATGCGGCTTCGGCTAATCCGGCGCCGGAGCGCCCTGCCCTGCAGGATGAGGTTGAAACGGATGTCTGTGTGATCGGCGCCGGCTATACCGGGCTGTCGAGTGCTTTGTTTCTGCTGGAGCACGGTTTTAAGGTCACGGTGCTAGAGGCGGCCAAAGTGGGTTTTGGCGCGTCAGGGCGTAACGGCGGCCAGATCGTTAACAGTTATAGCCGCGACATTGATGTGATTGAGCGCACGGTCGGCGCCAAGCAAGCCCAACTGTTAGGCCAGATGGCCTTTGAAGGCGGCAAGATTATTCGTGACCGCGTTGCCAAGTATCAGATCCAGTGCGATTTAAAAGACGGTGGTGTGTTTGCCGCGATCACCAGCAAGCAAATGGGTCACCTCGAAGCACAGAAGAAGCTGTGGGAGCGCTACGGCAATACGCAACTTGAGCTGCTCGACAAGCGCCGTATTGGTGAAGTGGTTGCTTGCGATCTCTACCAGGGCGGCCTGCTGGACATGAGCGGCGGGCATATCCACCCGCTGAATCTGGCGTTGGGCGAAGCGGCTGCGGTCGAATCCCTGGGTGGCACAATTTACGAGCAGTCGCCCGCTGTGCGCATCGAGCGAGGTGCCAACCCGGTGGTGCATACGCCACAGGGTAAGGTCCGCGCCAAGTTCATTATCGTGGCGGGCAACGCGTATCTGGGCAATCTGGTGCCTGAGCTGGCGTCCAAGTCCATGCCGTGTGGTACGCAGGTCATTACCACTGAACCGCTGAGCGAGGAGCTGGCCAAAACGCTGCTGCCTCAGGATTACTGCGTCGAGGACTGCAACTATTTGCTCGACTACTATCGCCTGTCGGGCGACAAGCGCCTGATCTTCGGCGGTGGCGTGGTGTACGGGGCGCGCGATCCGGCCAACATTGAAGCGATTATTCGACCTAAGATGCTCAAGGCGTTCCCGCAGCTCAAGGACGTTAAAATTGATTACGCATGGACAGGCAACTTCCTGCTGACGCTGTCCCGTTTGCCGCAGGTTGGGCGCATTGGCGACAACATCTATTACTCACAAGGCTGCAGCGGACACGGGGTGACGTATACGCACCTGGCGGGCAAGGTGCTGGCCGAAGCGCTGCGCGGGCAGGCTGAGCGTTTTGATGCGTTTGCTGACTTGCCGCACTACCCTTTCCCCGGCGGGCAGTTGTTGCGTACACCGCTGACGGCGTTGGGTGCCTGGTATTACAGCTTGCGTGACAAGTTCGGGTTTTAACGGCTAAAGAAAGGGCTCGCGATCTTTTGATTTTGGTCGTTGTACCGAGCGGGATGGTTTGCGGCCGCTGCGCGCCCGGACGTAGCCTCGCAAAGCTCGTCAACTGCTACAAGGGCTGTGTGCGCCTGGCCCTGTAGGAGCGAGCTTGTCTCGCGATCTTTTGATCTTTTAAAAGATCGCGAGACAAGCTCGCTCCTACAGTGGGTGTTTGTTATTGCAGGGCTTTGAT
>NZ_JASCPQ010000229.1:0-278 GCF_029959305.1 Pseudomonas sp. PS01297 | reverse complement strand
GCCCAGACGCTCGTAGGCTTCAACGGTGTCGGCCCCGCCATCTTGCACTGCGTAAGCGCGCACTTTGTTTAACAGACAAATGCCACGGCCTTCCTGACGCAGGTACAGCAACACGCCACGACCTTCGCGGGCGATGGCCTGCAAAGCGGCTTCCAGTTGTGAGCCGCAATCACAGCGCTGGCTGAACAAGTCATCGCCGGTCATGCATTCGGAGTGCACCCGGCCTAATACCGGAGCACCGTCTGCCACGTCGCCCAAACTGAGCACAACGTGTTCAC
>NZ_JASCPQ010000228.1:0-280 GCF_029959305.1 Pseudomonas sp. PS01297 | reverse complement strand
GCTCGGTACAGACCTTTAAGGTCGAGTCCGCCAGCATTCCTTACATCACACGGCCCGGCAGCGTGCGTTTCAAAGTGGTGGCGGGCAGGCCGTCCAACCTGCAAGAGGGAGATGACGGCAACGTATTCAGTACCGGCGAGTTTTCCTGGGGGGTCAGCAACGGCTGGTCACTGTTTGGCGGGGCCATCACCGACAACAACTACCGCGCGTTTTCAGTGGGTGTTGGTCGCGACCTGATGGCCTGCGGTGCGGTGTCACTTGACACCACCCGAGCCAGCAC
>NZ_JASCPQ010000227.1:0-282 GCF_029959305.1 Pseudomonas sp. PS01297 | reverse complement strand
AGTCAGGGGTGCCGGTAATGGATGAGCTTCTCATTTTGGTTGATGCCAATGATCAGCAAACCGGGGAGGCGAATAAACTTAAGGCCCATCAAGAAGGCTTGCTTCACCGCTCTTTTTCCCTCTTCGTGTTCGACTCCCGTGGTTGGTTGTTGCTCCAGCGTCGGGCGCCGGAGAAATACCACTCCGGCGGGTTGTGGACCAATACCTGTTGCGGACATCCGCGCGATGGCGAGCCTACTGAAGACGCGGCTCATCGCCGGCTCGGCGAAGAAATGGGCTTTG
>NZ_JASCPQ010000226.1:0-283 GCF_029959305.1 Pseudomonas sp. PS01297 | reverse complement strand
CAATCACTTAGTTAATATTTGATAACGATTTTTTGCTCCGCACCCGATCAAGCCAGATCAAGCTGCACAGCCAACAGGTCATCCAGTTGCTCCAGCAATCGCGCATGGCGCAACAAGTCGTAATGGCCGCCACTCAGCACCTCATGGCTGGCGCCCGCGCCGATGTGTGCCGCGTGCAGCCGGCGCTCGTCTTCACGGCCTGCCACCCACCAGTGGTGAGCTTGCACCCGAGTCTGCGGCTAGCTGCGCTGGGCCAACGCCAAGTGCTTGAGCTGTGCACCCA
>NZ_JASCPQ010000225.1:0-286 GCF_029959305.1 Pseudomonas sp. PS01297 | reverse complement strand
GGCAAACCGACTGCATCGGCCCTAAAAACGAAAAGGCAAAAACATGGCGATTGGACGATTGAGCGTGAAGGTTGGCAAGGCGGGGAAAGCTTCCCCTCATGCCGCCTATATCGCTCGCCTCGGCCAATACGAAAAACGGCTTGAGCAGGGGGAAAAGTTGGAGGCGTCCGAATTCGTCAATATGCCGAAGTGGGCCGCGACCAACCCGTTGCACCTTTGGGAAGCCGCCGACGCCTACGAGCGCAAGAACGGAACCACCTACCGCGAGTTTGAAATCGCTTCGCCC
>NZ_JASCPQ010000224.1:0-286 GCF_029959305.1 Pseudomonas sp. PS01297 | reverse complement strand
CGTATGAGCTGCCCAGTCGCTTACCGACGATGCCCTCGCTCCCGATTGCGCAAGCGCTGGCCAGCAAGTGGGCCGGATCCGCGTCGAGGGTTTCGGAGAAGCGGACCTGATCAAGATCGACCTGCTCCAGCAGCACGCGCAGCAGGTCCCTTCGCTGCTCGACGGGCCGTGGCCGCAGGTCCACGCCGTCTATGAAAAGCAGGTCAAAGACGTAGTAGATCAAGCGGGCGGTCTTGCCGGATGCAAAGGCCTCTTGCAACGCCTGAAAGGCTGGACGGTCATCATC
>NZ_JASCPQ010000223.1:0-291 GCF_029959305.1 Pseudomonas sp. PS01297 | reverse complement strand
ACCTGACGCTGCACGGCGTGACCAAGCCTGTGCCCTTCAAAGCCACATTCAACGGCGAAGGCAAGGATCCATGGGGCGGCGAACGTGCTGGCTTCACCGCTACCACCACGCTGAACCTGAACGACTTCGGCATCAAAGGCCCGGGCCCAACCGCTCAAACACTGGACCTGGACATCTCGCTGGAAGGCGTGAAGGCCAAGTAATTGCGCTTTTAGAGGGCTAAAAAAACGCCCCGGCTTGTAAGAGCCGGGGCGTTTTTTTATGAAAAGCAAGAGCCCCTCACCCTAGCCC
>NZ_JASCPQ010000222.1:0-291 GCF_029959305.1 Pseudomonas sp. PS01297 | reverse complement strand
TCTTTAACAACTGAATCAAGCAATTCGTGTGGGTGCTTGTGGAGTCAGACTGATAGTCAAAAAGATTATCAGCATCACAAGTTACTCCGCGAGAAATCAAAGATGTAACCAACGATTGCTGAGCCAAGTTTAGGGTTTCTTAAAAACCCAAAGATGTTTGAACTGAAGAGTTTGATCATGGCTCAGATTGAACGCTGGCGGCAGGCCTAACACATGCAAGTCGAGCGGTAGAGAGAAGCTTGCTTCTCTTGAGAGCGGCGGACGGGTGAGTAATACCTAGGAATCTGCCTG
>NZ_JASCPQ010000221.1:0-294 GCF_029959305.1 Pseudomonas sp. PS01297 | reverse complement strand
CCGGCTGATCCTGGGCGCCGCAGTGGACTACGCCGGCATACCGAACCACCTCTGGCCTCAAGCCACTGGCTGTTGCTCACAAGGCTCTGGGGCTTATCACCTGACCTTCAACCATTACCGCGCGCAGTTACCAGAGGCGGGGTTGAGCTCGCACAAAGATGATGGTTTTTTGACAATTCTGCGCACCACTCAACCTGGACTTGATGTAAACCGACTTGATCGTTGGGAGTCAGTTAAATGTGCGCCTGATACATTCGTTATCAACTTCGGGCTGTCAATGGAGTGGTTAACGGC
>NZ_JASCPQ010000220.1:0-294 GCF_029959305.1 Pseudomonas sp. PS01297 | reverse complement strand
GAGGTGCGCCGTTTGCTGCACGGCCTGGGCCTGGCGGCGCTTCTTGAGGAAGGCCTTAGCCTTGGACGTGCGGGCCGCCGCATGCTGGCAGCCGAGGCCCAGGTCGATAAAGAAGCGCGGGCGAATGTAGATGGTGATGCGGCAGATCCAGCGCTTACCGTTGCGGTAAATACGCTTGATCTTGCGCAGGGGGTACTTGGCGGCTTCCAGGGCCTTGAGCAGCCGGCAGAAGCGCGTCGGGCTGATGCCGGCGTCCTCGGCCATGCCATTCTGCCGATTCAGGCGGAACTGGCC
>NZ_JASCPQ010000021.1:0-60808 GCF_029959305.1 Pseudomonas sp. PS01297 | reverse complement strand
TGGGCGCGGGCTTGCTCGCGATGCAGACGACTCGGTATCTCTGCCAGATCACGTTGATCCGATCGCGAGCAAGCCCGCTCCCACAGATTTGGGTGTTTCAACGGCGGGCTTGGTACACGCCGCGGGCGATGGCGCGGGCCACGCAGGTGGCGGCCGCCGAGCCGATACGGCCAATATCAACCTGACGGCGGGCGCCAGCGCTCAGTTCAACCTCGCCGCTGGCCAGGGCGAACACGGTGTCGCCATCGAACGGCAGGTGTGCCGGGCGCACCGCCATGGCGATGCCGTCCTGGGCCATGATGGCCACGCGTTTGCAATCGGCGGTGCTCATCTGCGCGGTGCTGGCGACCACCACCAGCGTGGTGTTGGCACCGGCTTGCAGGCGGCCCATGGCGTCGAGCCGCGACAGTTCAGGCATCGGGTCATTGCAGTCCTGTTCGCCCTGCGGCCGCGCACCGCCCGCCTCGCCGGCGATTTCCCACGGCCATGCCCAGAAGGTTTCGCCATCGGGCATGTACACCGAACCAATCGGGTTGGCCACCACCAGCGCGGCAACCACAAGGCCGTCGCCTAGGTCCAGCGAGGCCGAGCCCAAACCGCCCTGCAGCACGCCCGCCATGGCGCCCCGCCCCGCGCCTGCCGCCCCCAGGTCGAAATCTTCAGCGCAGTTGTCCAGCGCCTCAAACCCCAGGCGACGATAAGGCGGCTCAAGCCCCCAGTCCTTGTCGCCGTCATTGGACAGGTCGTGCAACACGGCAGCCGGGACGATGGGGATGGCCGGTGCGCCCGCCTTCAAATGCAGGCCAACACCTTGCACCGACAACGCCGCCGTCACCGCATCCGCAGCACCCAAGCCAAACACCGAGCCGCCAGAGAACACCAGCGCATGCAACTGCCCGACCATGTTCTCCGGCTCCAGCGCCGCCGACTCGCGCCCGCCCGGGCCGCCGCCACGAATGTCGACGCTGGCGGTCCACGGGCGCTCGGTGCGGATCACCGTGACGCCCGTGTCGACACGCTCATCGATGGCGTGGCCGACCAGCAGGCCGGGGATGTCGGTGAGCAAGTTGCGGGGTCCGGGATGAGGCATTAAATCGCTTCCTGAAAAGGTGGTGGTACCCGATGTGGAGCAAGTGATGTGCCAAAGCCGCTAGCGCCGTCAACAGCCGGTTTGCCGCCCACTGCCCCTGTAGAAAAAACAACACCCTGATCGGGCATTGCTACAAAAACACCAACCCCGCTCACAGCCGCCCTGCAAGCCGTTGTTAACAAAGGCTTTTCAACAATGGCACAGCCCTTGCTCAAGGCCTTTGCACCAGAGCTTGAGACTGATGCCCCAGAGCATCCGCAACAAGCCGCTACTGACCACTATTTTGCGACGCCAATGCCGTCGCCTTACCCAACAAGGTTGGCCACCCAGCAGGGCGCGAACCGGGGAACACACTGGAGCCTTCGTACCATGACTTCTTCACGCACTACTGGTTTACGCCAGCCGCGCAAGACCTTCGCCCGCAGCCTGTTGTTTCTTGCGGTGTGCGAAGCCGCGACGGCCGCAAGCCCGCTGCTGGCCGCCGAGAGCACTTCCGACAACCCGCTGGACGCCGTCGTGGTGGTCGGCAACCGTGGCCAGGCCCGCACCCTGGCCGAAAGCACCGCGCCGGTGGACGTGATCTCGTCCCAGCAGTTACTGGCCACCGGCGAGCCTGACCTGACCCGCGCCCTGAACCGCGTGCTGCCGTCCATCAACCTGCCGGCGTCGTCCGGCTACGGTTCCGCGTCGGTGGTGCGGCCCATCAGCCTGCGCGGCTTGAACGGCGACCAGGTGCTGGTGCTGGTCAACGGCAAGCGCCGCCACAACAGCGCCCTGCTCAACAACGGCACGTCGCTGAACTCCGGCTCGCAGCCGGTCGACCTCGACATGATCCCCACCGCACTGATCGATCATGTCGAGATCCTGCGTGACGGCGCCTCGGCCCAATACGGCTCGGATGCCATCGCCGGGGTGATCAACATCGTCCTCAAACAGACCGACCACGGTGGCAGCCTGAAAACCACCTACGGCCAGAACTACCAAAACGGTGACGGCGAAACCATCCGCCAGACCGGCGACGTCGGCCTTGCCCTGCCCAATGACGGCTTCATCAACTTTGGCCTGGACGTACGGCACCAGAAAATCTCCGACCGCTCCGACAAAGCCCCGTACACCGACAGCGCGGGCAACACCAGCCTGGAGCACACCTATTACGGCACCGGCCTGCCCGAGGCGCGCAACTTCAGTTTGGGCTACAACGCCGAGCTGCCAGTCAGCGATGACCTGACCCTGTACTCGTTCTCGACCTACACCCGGCGCAACTCGGAAAAGCCCCTGGCCTTCCACCAGCCCGCCAGCTTTGACGGCATTGCTACGCCGTTCCCGGAAGGGATCGAAGACACCCTGCGCTTTATCGAAAACGACTTCCAGGTGGCCTTCGGTGGCAAAGGCACCGTCGCCGGTTGGGACTACGACCTGTCCAGCACGTACGGCCAGGACCACGCCGAAGCCACCCTGCGCCACACCTACAACCTGAGCTACGGGCCTGATTCGCCGACCTCAGTCGATACCGGGGTGAAGACCTTCAGCCAGTGGACCAACAACCTTGACCTGACCCGCGCCTTCGACTTTGGCCTGGCCAAACCGACGCAGATTTCATGGGGCCTGGAACAACGCTACGAGAACTACAAAATCGGCAAGGGCGACTACGCCTCTTACGCCAGCGGCCCGTTTGACACAGGCGTCAGCGGCAACCCGATTGCGCCGGGGACTATCTCCGGTGCCGGCACCACACCTGCCGACGCCGACCAAAAAGGCCGCACCAGCCTGGCGGCTTATGGCGAGATCGGTCAGGACCTGACCGACAAATGGCACGTCGATCTGGCCGGTCGTTACGAGCATTACAACGACGGCTCGGGCACCACCACCAACGGCAAAATCGCCACCCGCTATCAGTTGACGCCGATCCTCGCCGTGCGCGGCAGCGTCAGCACCGGTTTCCGTGCGCCTTCGCTGGCCCAGCAGATCTACAGCTCCACCTCGCAGACCAGCGTCAACGGCAACCTGTTCAACTACCGCAACGTGGCCGTCGACTCTGAAGTGGCCAAAGCCCTGGGGGCCACCACCCTCAAACCGGAGAAATCCACCAACTTCGCCCTCGGCCTGACCCTGCAACCGACCGATGCCACCAGCATCACCCTTGATGCCTACCAGATCAAAATCAAGGACCGCATCGACCAGACCGGCTACCTCGGCGGCACGCCGCAAATCGACGCCATCCTCGGCGCCGCCGGGCTGCCGACCAACCAGGCGGTGACTTACTTCACCAACGCACTGGACACCACCACCCGCGGCATCGACCTGATCGGTGACTACCGCCAGAACCTGGGCGCCTACGGCAACCTGCGCTACACCCTGGGCTTTAACTGGAACACCACTGAAATTGATGACATCCACGCCTCGCCCCTGGCCCAGGCCACCCTCGGCCCGGACGGCGGCTACAACCGTCAGCGCCAGGGCAACCTCAAGCACGGTAACCCGGAGTCCAAGCTGATTCTGGGCACCACCTGGACCATCAACAAGTTTGATATCGGCCTCAACCTGACCCGCTACGGCGAGTACACCCAGTACGGCACCGCCGAGATTTACGACCGCACGTTCTCGCCAGCCTGGATCACCGACCTCAACGTGGACTACCACCTGACCTCCAGCCTGACCCTGACGGCGGGCGCCAACAACCTGTTCAACATCTACCCGGAACGCACAAACCTGCCGAGCAGCTCGGGCGCCTTCCCGTACGGCAACTTCTCGCCGTACGGCACCACCGGCGGCTACTGGTACACCGGCGTGACGTACAACTTCTGATCCATCGCCCTGCCGCCCCCAGTGGCGGCAGGGCTTTGCCGAACACTTGCACGGAGGCTGTCATGACCCGCCGTACCGACCCACTGATACTGGGTGCCTGTTTCACCGCCAACACCCGTCGCCCGGACTTCGAGCGCCTCAAGGCCCTCGCCCGCAGCGCCGAGCGCGGCACATTCGCTGCCCTGAGCTTCACCGAGCCGCCCGAACAGTTTGAGTCGCTAACCTTGATGTCGGCGCTGGCCGCCGTCACCGAGCACATCGGCCTCATCGCCAGCCCGCACGACACCGAGCCGTACCACATCGCCCGTAAACTCGCCTCCCTCGACCACCTGTCCAACGGCCGCGCCGCCTGGGGCGTGGCCAGCGAGCCGTCAAGCCAACGCGCAAACGAACGCCACGATCTGGTGAATGGCCTGTGGGACAGCTGGGACGACGACGCTTTTATCCGTGACAAAGCCAGCGGTCGCTATTTTGACCCCGGCAAACTGCACACCCTCAATCACAAGGGCGAGCATTTCTCGGTGCGCGGCCCGCTGAACGTCGCCCGCCCGCCGCAAGGCCACCCGCTGCGGGTGCACACCATTGCATCAGAGGCCGACACAGCCTTGGCCATCCGTGTGGCCGACGTGATCATCGCCGGGCACTGCGACCTGCCCGCTGCCCAAGCCTTCTATCACGACATCAAACAGCGTGCCGCTGCCTTGGGCCGCAACCCTGAACACCTCAAGATTCTGGCCACGATCAACCCGCTGGACGGCACGCCCAATGACATCGCCGAGCACTTAGAAAACGGGTTCCAGACCCGCGCCTGCGATGGTTTTAATCTGCTGTTCACCGACGCGCCCGACGCCATCGACACCTTCGTTGAGCATATGATTCCATTGCTGCAACACCGCGGGCTGTTGCGCCACAGCTACAGCGGCAGCACCCTGCGCGAGCACTTGGGCCTGCCGCGACCGAGCAACCGTTTCAGCGCCAGCGTCCACCCCGTTACGGAACCTGCCCATGCCTCTTGAATTCAGTTGGCAACTGCCGCTCTGCACAGCGGGCGCGGCGCCCGACTGGACGGCGCAGCCAGGGCACTGGATTCAGTTGGCTCAGGCCGTCGAATACGCAGGCGTTGATGGCCTGTGGATACCCGGCGGCTCCCAGTGTGCCGACAGCCTGGGCGTGGCCGCCGCGCTGTGCGCACACACTCGCCACCTGCAACTGACGGTCAGCGTGCCGCCGCAAGTGATGCTCCCCGCCGCGCTGGCCAGCACCGTGCAAAGCCTGCAATCGATCAGCGCCAACCGCGTGCGCCTGCACCTGCCGGACAGCCAGCAGAGCACCGCACGCCACACCTTCGACGACTGGCTCAACCGTGACCAGCGCAGCGAAAGCATCGGTGAATACCTCGACATCCTCGGGCGCCTGTTACGCGGCGGCGACGGTGGTTTCACTTACAGCGGCCGCTACTTCCAACTGGAAAACGCCGGTTATGCCCGCCGCGATTTGCCCGCCCCGGCCATCGTCCTCAACGACAGCCAGAACCCGGCGCTGATTGCCAGCCAGGCACAGGTTTGCCTGTTGCGGGCGGCGGCGCCTGCACAGTTGCGCCAGGCCATCGAGCGCCAACGCGCCGCCAGCCCCGAGCCGTCAACACCGCTCGCGTTTGCCTGCACCTTCGGGCTGATCCTCGGCGACACCGAAGCGCAGGCCTGGGAGGCCGCCGCCCGGCAACTGCCAGCGTTACCGGCCGCCCCAACCAGCGAAGCTGACAGCGTGCTGCGCCTGCAACGCGGTGGCCACCCGCTGCGCCATTTCGAGGTCCATCCCAATCTGCTGCAAACGGCGCCGGGGCAACCGGCGTACCTGATTGGCACCCCGCAACAACTCGCCACCCGCCTGCAAGAACTGCATGGCCTGGGTATCGAACATATCGTGATTCAGTGCCAGCCGTCGGTCAGCGACGTGCTGCGCTTTGGTGAACAGGTCCTGCCCCTGCTGGCAGCTCAGGGCCTGCGCAAGGAGAACGCCTGACATGCCCACACCCGCTAACGGAGCCATCGAGATTGACTGGTTCCTGCCCACCAACGGCGACGGCCGCCACCTGACCAGCAGCGGCCTGCCCAGTGTCGGGCTGTTCCAGCAGGGCGAGCGCGCGCCCACCCTCGACTACCTGCGCCAAGTGGTGCGGGCGGCCGAACTCGGTGACTTCGACGGCATCATGGTGCCGACCGCCAGCGGCTTCGAAGACCCTTGGTTGATCACCGCCGTGCTGGCTCAGGAAGTACGCCGCCTGCGCTTTTTGCTGACCGTGCGCCCCGGCCTCGAACTGCCCGCCTACAGCGCCCACCGTGCTGCCACCTTGCAGTTGCTCAGCGACGGGCGTCTGGATTTGCATGTGGTCAGCGGTTCGAGCCGGTTTGAGCAGCGCTCGCTGGGGGATTTTCTGGAGCATGACGAGCGCTATGCACGCACCGCCGAGTTTCTTGAAGTGTTCCAGTCCGTGTGGAGCGGTCGCAACCAGCCCTATCACGGGCGCTATTACCGCAGCGCAGGCGGCGCCCCCATCGCGCCCCAGGCACCGGCGCCCGCCATCTATTTTGGTGGCGCTTCGCAGGCCGCCGAACAGGTCGGCGCGGCCCATGCGCAAACCTATCTGATGTGGTGCGAGCCCCCGGCGATGATCGCTGAACGCATCCTGCACATGCGCGAACGCGCCGCTGCCCGCGGGCGCACTCTGCGCTTTGGCCTGCGTGTGCACGTGTTCGCCGCCCCCACCGACGATGAGGCCTGGGCGCACGTCGAACGGTTGCTGGAAGAGATCCCCAAAGAGGCCATCGAACGGGCGCAGTTACAGATGGCGGCGTATGAGTCGGTAGGCCAGTCCCGCCAGACCGGGCTGGTCAAAGGGCGCGGGCGGCGCGCGCGGGAACTGGAAGTGTCGGCCAACCTCTGGGCCGGTGTCGGACTGGTGCGTGGCGGTGCGGGTACTGCGCTGGTGGGCAGCTATGAGCACGTCGCCCAGCGCATCGAGGAGTACTACCAACTGGGCGTGGAGTGTTTTGTGCTGTCGGGCTTTCCGCACCTGGAAGAGGCCATCCACCAGGGCGCGGAGTTGCTGCCACTGTTACGACGCATCGGCCGCACTTAGCTC
Organism: Pseudomonas sp. PS01297; assembly: GCF_029959305.1. Taxonomy (NCBI): domain Bacteria; kingdom Pseudomonadati; phylum Pseudomonadota; class Gammaproteobacteria; order Pseudomonadales; family Pseudomonadaceae; genus Pseudomonas; species Pseudomonas sp. PS01297. The sequence continues at coordinate 53,771 of NZ_JASCPQ010000021.1, read as the reverse complement.
GGTGCGCGCCCCTTGAGCATCCCGTGATTGACCAGCAGCGTGCGCATGGCATTACGGGTGATGCCCAGCAGCGCGGCGGTGCGCAACTGGTTGAAACCGCAAAAGGCAAAGGCCTCGCGCACGATCAAGTCTTCAATGTCATGCAGCAGCGTGTCCCCCGGCACCTCGAACAAACGCAGCAACTGCTCACGCATCACCTCTTGCGGCAGCTTGCTCACCGTACTCGCTCCGGCCTTGGCCACGCTGAGCCCGCCTGAAAACTTCAGGTGCTCCGGGCGGATCGGCTTGTCACCGGCCACCAGCAAGGCCAGGTGCACGACGTTTTCCAGCTCACGAATATTGCCCGGCCACGGGTAATCCAGCAGCGCTTGCGTCGCGGATTCGGAGAGCATCGGTTCATTGATTTTCAAGCGCGCGCTGTAAAGACGGCGGAAGTGCTCCACCAGCGGCAGGATGTCCAGCGGGCGCTCCCGCAGCGGCAACACCGAGACTTGGGCAACGTTGACCCGGTAAAACAAATCGAGACGGAAATTACCCGCCTCCACCGCTTGTTCCAGATCGACGTTGGTGGCGGTCACCAGCCGTACATCAATCTTCACCGGCTTGCGCGAGCCGACGCGCACCACCTCCTGCTCCTGCAACACGCGCAGCAGCTTGACCTGCAACGGCAGCGGCAGATCACCAATTTCATCGAGAAACAGCGTGCCGCCATCGGCCTCTTCGAACCAGCCCGCGCGCCGCCCGGTGGCACCAGAAAAGGCCCCCGCTTCGTGGCCGAAAAACTCGCTCTCGGCGAGGGTCTCACTGATCGCCCCGCAGTTAACCGCAACAAAGGCGCCACGCCGGCCACTGGCCGCGTGCAAATAACGGGCAACCAGCTCCTTGCCGGTACCGGTTTCGCCATTGATCAACACCGGCACCTCACTCGGCCCCACCTGCTGCAAAAAATCCAGCAACTGGCGCGAACGCGGGTCGGCAAACACCAGGGCCTTGGCCCGGATAGACAGGGGGTCCTTTTCACCCTGAGGGAACGTCAAAATCGGGGTCGAATGTCCCAGGGGGCCGCTCATGGCAAGGAATTCCAGCGTAGGTAACGATCGAAGGTAGCGATACTTTACCGAGCGCGGGTTATAGCCAGAAATACTTAAAAAGAATTACGACCAAACTTTTCTGGATATTGCCGATAAGGGATAACTCTGACGCCGCCATCTAAAAACAGCGACGCGTACATCACCGAAGCTCGTCCTGTGCGAGTGAACCATCGCCAGCCAGTTCACGTTCAATCTGCTCGATGCTCGGCAGGCTGGTTTGCAATTCGGCCGGTAGCGACTCGAGCAACTTGTATTCCGCAATGCCCATGGGCTGGGCTTTATCGCCTAACGCATATTCAGCCACGATCTTGTTTTTGCTCTTGCAAAGCAAAAGACCGATGGTGGGCGTGTCATGCTCGCCTTTGATCTGGCGATCCACTGCCGTCATATAAAAACCGAGCTGCCCCAGATGCTCAGGCTTAAACTTGCCGGCCTTGAGCTCAATCACCACATAACAGCGCAGCTTGAGGTGATAGAACAGCAAATCGATGAAGAACTCATCGCCCCCGACATCCAGCAACACCTGCCGCCCAACAAAGGCAAAGCCTGCCCCAAGCTCCAGCAAGAACTCGGTGACGTGTTTGACCAAGGCGTGTTCGATTTCGCGCTCTTGTGCTTCTTCTCGAAGCCCCAGGAAATCAAAACAATAGGGATCTTTCAGCGACTCACGCGCTAGGTCTGAATGAGCTTTAGGCAATCTGGCATCGAAGTTAGTGACTGCCGCACCACTGCGCTCCAGAAGGCGGGTTTCAATATGAATGTTCAGCACATTGCGCGACCAGCCGTTGGCAATCGCACTGTTCGCATAGGCCAGACGCTGTTCTGGGGCTTTCAGCTTGGTCAGCAACACGAGGTTATGACCCCAAGGCAATTGTCCAACAGCCTGTTGGACAATTGCAGAATCTGGCCAAGCGTCAGCAAAAGCACGCATATACATCAAATTGGCCCGGGAAAACCCTTTCATCTCAGGAAACGCGGCGCGCAAGTCATGTGCCAAGCGCTCAATCACTTTGGCCCCCCAGCCTTGATCAGCTTGCCGGGCCAGAATGTCGCGACCGATCTGCCAATAAAGCAGCACCAATTCCCGGTTTACCGCCAAAGTGGCGCGTTGCTGGGCGATATGGATGCGGCCTTTCAGATCGACCAACCACTCGCCATAGCCTTCAGGCGGTGTGGTCAGGCTAGCGGGAGCGTCGCTCATGGTTTGACTTCCTCTTGGCGTATTCGGGCAGCTGTACTCAGCTCTGCACCGTTGCAGCCAAATGATCTTGCGCGACAAGAAGGGATACATAGCCCCTGTAGGAGCGAGCTTGCCTCGCGATCTTTTAAACGATCGCGAGGCAATGCGGGGCAGGCGTGTTTAAGCCTGTTGCGAGCCTGGGACCTTGACGATCCAGCCAGCCGGGGCTTCGACGTCGCCGGACTGGATGCCGGTGAGTTCGTTGTACAGACGTTGTGTCACCGGACCTACTTCTGTCTCGCTGTGGAAGACGTGCAGTTTGTCGCGGTACTGGATGCCACCAATCGGGGTGATGACGGCAGCGGTGCCGCACGCGCCCGCTTCGGTGAAGCGGTCCAGCTCGTCTACGCGTACATCGCCTTCAACCACGGTCAGGCCCAGACGCTCTTTGGCCAGTGCAATCAACGACAAGCGCGTGATGCCCGGCAGTACCGAGGCCGAACGCGGGGTGACGAATTGATTGTCTTCGGTGATGGCAAAGAAGTTGGCCGAGCCGACTTCTTCAATGTGGGTGTGGGTCAGCGGGTCCAGGTAGATGCAATCTGCAAAACCGGCCTTTTTGGCTTCGGAACCCGGCAGCAGGCTGGCCGCGTAGTTGCCACCCACTTTGGCAGCACCGGTGCCATTTGGCGCGGCGCGGTCGTAGTCGGAGATCATGAAGTTGCAAGGCTTCATGCCGCCTTTGAAGTACGGACCCACCGGGATGCAGAACACGCTGAAAATGAATTCAGGGGCCGTGCGCACGCCGATGTTGTCGCCCACGCCAATCACGAATGGACGCAAGTACAGCGCGCCACCCGAACCGTACGGCGGGATGAACTGCTCGTTGGCTTTGACCACCTGGGTACACGCGTCGATGAACTGCTCAACCGACACATGCGGCATCATCAAACGGTCGCAGCTGCGTTGCATGCGCAGGGCGTTTTGATCCGGGCGGAACAAGTTGATCGACCCGTCTTTGCAGCGATAGGCCTTCAGGCCTTCGAAGCACTGTTGCCCATAGTGCAGGGCGGTGGACCCTTCGCTGATGTGCAGCACGTTGTCTTCAGTCAGAACGCCGTTGTCCCATTTGTCGTCGCTCCAGCGAGACAGGTAGCGATAGTCGGTTTTGATGTAATTGAAGCCCAATGTGCTCCAGTCGATACTCGGGACAGACATGATTACCTCGAAAGCTGTTCTTGGCAGGTTATGCGGCATCGGCAAGGTCGATGCCTTTATCACGGGCCAGTGTGCCAGCCACTTACGGCCAGCGCACCGGGGTCATTCAGTATTTGCGAAAAATAACGTGCGGTTCGTCGCGTTAAGCCCTGAAGGCGAACCAAAGTGGCCATTTTTATTGCACGGAAAAACCGGTTAGGCAAGTGTCTCGATGGGAGCTGAAGGCCATCAATGGCCCGCGTTGTCGCCCGGTTCAATTCCCAATGACTTGATCAGGTCATCTGCCCGCTCATCGGCACCCGGTTCATCGGCGCGCCACCAACGGCTGGAAACACGCATGGTGTAGCGGCGCCGATATTCAGAGGGCGTGACCCCGGTGGCGCGCCGAAACAGGCGGCGGAAGGCACTGGCATCCTGGTAGCCGCAATACTCCATAACCTCAGTCAGGTCGATCAGCGTCACTTCCAGCAGCTGTTTGGCCCGCTCTACCCGCAGGCGGTGCAGGTAGTCCAGCGGGGTCATGCCTTCGACTTCCTTGAAATGGCGCAACAAGGTACGCGGGCTGGCGGTCGCGGCCTGGGCCACGCGCTCAAGGCTGTAGGGCGTCTGAATATGCTGCTGTAGCCAGTGCTTGGCGCGAAACACCACACTGTCGCGGGTTTTCACCGAGATGCCGGGAAAGTTCAGGCCCGACTGTTCAAAACGCATGGGGTGATAGAGCAGCCCGTTGGTCGCAATCTGCGCCATTTCTTCGCCCGCGAAATGGCGAATCAGTTCAACCACCAGGTCGCAGACCGCCGCCGGTGCCCCGGCAGTAAAAACCGGACCATCCACCACAACCGGGCCTTCCATCGCCATCTGCACGGCGGGGAAGCTGGACGCAAACCAGTTGGCAATCATCCACGTGACCGTGGCGCGCCGACCATTGAGCACCCCGGCGCGCGCCAACATCACCGGGCCGTTGAAGCTGGCCGCAATCACCCGGCCCTGGGAGTGGTAGCGGGCGATGCAGTTCAGCTCTTCGCTAGATTGGTCGAGCACATGGTTGAGGTCGGGGACGCTTTTCATCTGCACGCCCGGGACAAACAGCGCCGTTTGCGAGGGCCGCAAGGTTTTGCGCCCCCCGGCAGGCGACTGCATGGCCGTCATCCAGTCGGGCAGCTGCAGTTCATTACCCGCCGCATCAATAAGCCGCCAATGAAAGAACGCCCCGCGCTTGTCGGGGTTACGCATCTGCCAGAGCGTGTTGAAGGTGCGCAGAATATCGATAACGCTGAACAGCGTCCCGGCCATGCTGTGCGGGCCATGGAGCAAATCAATACGGACGTTCATGGGCTAACCCGGCGATATTGGACTTATTGTTGGCGATATTAGCTTTACCTCTGTGCCTTGTCTGCCAGCGGCACTTGCCGCCCCTGCCCCGCACCTTATTCCTGCCAGTTCAAACCAGCCGGACAAAGCACACACCAAGCGCTGCGCGGGTGGTTTACCTCGTGTTTTGGCTGGCGATATTGGCCCTATCGCTGTCGGTATTCGCCGTATTACCGCCCGACCTTGGGCGATAGACTGAAAACGCCTGGCATCCCACAAAAACAAAACGAAGGTAGTGCTCAGTGAACACAATAATAAGAAAAGCGTGGGCCAAGGCTGGCAAACCCGTCATGACGGGACTCTCCACGGCGCTGCTCAGCGCAGGCATGACAGCCCCGGTATCAGGGGGCGAACTGGTGTTCGGTGACCTGCGGTCCGGACTCGGCCCAGGGATTGAATGGCAGCAGGACGACACCCGCCTGACCGTTAAAGGTGCCGTGAAACTGGGCACGGTGCGGCGCATGGACAACCCGAGCCACCGCCTGACCAGCACCGAATACGGCATGAACCTGTTCAACGACGGCGACCTCAACTACAAGCGCGGCGATGCCGTGTCGACGTCGCTGGAAACCTACCTGCAAGCCGACCTCAGCCACCGCAACCTCGGTGTGTTTGTCAGCGCCAAAGGCTGGTACGACTACGCGCAAAAAAACCAGGGCGTGGACTACGGCAGCGTCCCGAACGGCTATCGCCCCGGCAAACCCTTGAGCGATGACGGTTTCGACTCGCTGGCGCGGTTTTCCAACGCGGTCATCGACGATGCCTATGTGTATGGCAACTTCCAGCCGGGCGGGCATGACCTGTTGGTCCGGCTTGGCGATCAGGCGATCCCTTGGGTGACACCCACCACCATCGGCGGCGGCCTGCAGGCCGTGAACGCATTCGACTGGGCCGCCGCCCGGCGCAGCACCTCGATTGCCGAAGCCCGCACCGTGGCGATGCCCGCGCTTTACGCCAAGCTGGCCCTGACCGACAACCTGAGCGTCGATGCTTTTAATCAGTTTGAGTTGCGCCCCAATGCCTACCCCGGTTGCGGCACGTTCCTGTCGACCAGCGATTACGCGCAACCCGGATGCAACCAGTTTTTACTCAACGGCAGCATCCTCAGCTCGCTGGCCGGCCGGCCGATCTTTACCCCGGACGGCCAGGCCCTGAATAACCCCCTGGACAGCGTGGCCCGTGGCCCGGACCATCGGCCCAGCGACAACCAATACGGCGCAGGCCTGCACTACTTGTGGGACAACGTCGGCATGTTCGGCGTGTATTTCGCCGACTACACCAGCCGCGATGCCATCACCCAAGTGGTGCGCACAGGTCCCGGCGTGCTGACACCTCCGGCCGCCAATCTGGGCCAGGCCACCCCCACCGGCGTGGCCGCGTATTACCAGCGCGCCTTTGCGACCCACATCCGCCTGTACGCCCTTAACTTCAAGACCCGGCTCCCGGACGGCACCGGAATTTATGCCGAATACAGCTACCGGCCCAACCAGCCCATTGCCTGGAACGGCTCGGACTTCATCACCGGTTTGCTGGGCGGCAGCGGCCCCTTTGCGTACCTGACTAAAACCCCGACCGGCTATTTGGCGCCCGGCTATGACCGCTTTCGCGTCAGCCAATTCAACCTTGGCGCCAGCCGTCCGTTCGGCCACGTGTTGGGCGGTGACATGAAGCTGTCGGCCGAAGCCGGGTTCAAGTATGTGCATGACCTGCCGGACACCGACGAGCGCCGCTACGGCCGCCCCGGGTTTGGCAGCGCGCCCTACGGTGAGAACGCGAAATGCACGGGCCCGGCGGCTAAATGCTCAATGGACGGGTTTGTCACACCGTTTTCCTGGGGCACCCGCGCCAAAGCCGAAATCCACTATAAAAATGTGTTGCCGGGGCTAGATCTGACGCCTTCGCTGGCGGTGCTCTATGACGTTAAAGGGCATGCCTATGACGGCGTGTTTTCCGAAGGCCGCTACGCGCAGGTGCTGGGCGTACAGGGCGAATATCAAAAAACCTACACCTTCAACGTCAGCTACCTGAACACCGGTGGCGGCGATTACAACCTGGTCGCCGATCGCAGCATGTTTGAGGCCAGTGTCGGCATCCGCTTCTGAGCGCCCCAATTGAAAAGGCCATCCCCATGCACTCATTGACCGATAAACGCCGCCCGCTGGTGGTCGCACTGCTGATGACCGTGGTCATTATCAGCGTGCTGGATAAAACCATTTTTGCCTTTGCCGGCCCGCAGATCATTGACGAACTCAAGCTCACCGCCGAGCAGTTCGGCTTTATCAGCAGTGCGTTTTTCTTTTTGTATTCGATCTCCGGCGTGCTGGTGGGCTTTGTGGCCAACCGCATGCCCAGCCGCTGGATCCTCTCAGGCATGGCCCTGGTGTGGATGACCGCGCAATTGCTCGCGGCCCTGTCCACGACGTTTATCAGCCTGTTGGCCAGCCGCGTGCTGCTCGGTGCCGGTTGCGGGCCGGGCACCGCCGTCACCCAGCACGCCTGCTTCAAATGGTATGCCACCCGCGAGCGGGTCTTGCCGGCCGCGCTGATTCAGGTGGCAATCATGCTCGGCGCCATCGCCGGGGCGCTGGCCTTGCCCAAATTGATAGAGCATTACGGCTGGCGCACAGGGTATGTGCTGCTGGCCGGTATCGGCTTGATCTGGCTGCTGCTGTGGCAACTCTATGGCCGCGAAGGGCAGCACGATGACACCAAAACCGCTAACGGCGAGGCCTTGCCGACGCTGCCTTATGGCCGCTTGTTGCTCAACCGCACTTTTGTCTGCATCACCCTGGTCGCTTTTTGCAGTTATTTGCCCAACGCCCTGCTCTACAGCTGGCTGCCGACGTACCTGCAAAAAGGGTTGGGCATGACGCCGATGCAATCCGGTTACCTGGTGCTTGCCACCACGCTGGGGGTGATTGCCATCAACCTGCTGGTCTCAAGCCTTGCCCAACGCGCCATGAAACGTGGCGCCAGCATCCGCAAGGCAATGGTGGTGCCACCGCTGCTGGCCTGCCTGATTGCGGGCGTGGCGTACATCGTCATGGGCTTTACCACCACGGCCCTGACCGTGACGCTGGGCTTGTTTTTGCTGGGCAGCATTCTGCTCAACCTGTTGTCTGCGTTTGGTTTCAGCATCGTTGCCCACATCGCACCGGCCCGCCAACGCGGCAGCATGCTGGCCATTCATATCGCCTTGATGACCACGGCCGGCATGCTCGCGCCCCTGGTGGTCGGGCAAGCCATTGGCTGGCAGCACGGCGACCTGGTGAACGGCTTCGAACTGGCCATCGGCCTGTTTGGCATCACCCTGTTGGTCTTCAGCGTACTTGGGCTGCTGTTGATCGACCCGGAGCGCACCCGCCGCGAGCTCAATGCCAACACTCCCCTTGCAGGTTTACCGGCCGCCAGCCCGGCCTAGCCTGCGCGTCATGACACCTCCCGACTTTGCATAGGAACTGCTTGATGGACTTATCCTGCTTTTCACAGAGCTACGCCCAAGCGCGGCAAAAATTCCTTGAGGCCTGCTCCAATGCGGATCTCAAGGTGGAGTCTCACCTTCACCCGCTGGCCGGTAAGGAGGGAGAAGAACTGGCCATTGATGTGGCGCTTTCAGGCTCGCCCTGTGCGGCCAATTTGCTGGTCGTGAGCAGCGGCGTCCACGGTGTCGAAGGCTTTTGCGGCTCGGCGGTGCAAGTCGATCACCTGCGTGACCGCAACTGGCTGCATGACAGCCACCGAGAGAATGTGGCCGTGCTGTATCTGCACGCGCTCAACCCTTATGGCTTCTCTTGGCTGCGCCGAGTCAACGAAGACAACGTCGACCTCAATCGCAACTTCAATGACTTCAGCCAACCGCTGCCCGTTCATTCCCCTTACCGCGCCCTCGCCTCGTGGCTCGTGCCAAAGCGCCAGCCGCCGACGCTGTTCAGCACCCTGGGGCTGGCGGGTTACGCCTTGCGTCACGGGCCTAAAGCGCTGCAAACAGCCATCACCAGCGGCCAGCACATCGACCCGCGCGGTCTGTTTTTTGCGGGCACTCAACCCACCTGGAGCAACCTGCAACTGCGCCAGATCATCCGCCGCCTGGGCAGCCATTGCCAACGCATCGGCTGGATCGACGTGCACACGGGGCTCGGCCCTTATGGCGTGGGCGAGCGTATTTACAAAGGGCACACCACCTCAAACGACATTGCCCGGGCGCGCGAATGGTGGGGGCCGCAGGTCACCTCCAGCGAAGACGGCTCGTCTTCATCTGCCGTGCTCAACGGCACGCTGGACCTGGCCGTGATGCAAGAGTGCCCGCTGGCCCAGTACAACGGCTTGACCCTGGAATACGGCACCAAACCCGGCCCGGCCGTGCTCAACGCACTGCGCGCCGATCAATGGTTGCAGAACAATCCACAGGCTTCTGACACCCAACGCACTCAAATCAAGCGACAACTTCGCGATGCCTTCTACATTGATAGCGATGACTGGAAACGACGCGTGCTGGAACAAGCGCGAGACGTCACGGCACAGACCCTCAAAGGGCTTTCCATGACGTAGCAATCTGCGCCGTCGATTGAGTCACCCCTCAAGACAAAAAGGATATTCAGGATGAATGCATATTTGATGGAAGCGTTAAGACAGATCATGCAACAGATCAAGACCACACTTGATGAGCATGGCGATGAGATCACCACCACCCTTCAGCGTGTAGCGCTGGGGGAGTTAAAACCGGTCGAAACGCTCACCCCCGAAGAGCTTGAATGCGCGCGTGAGCTGTTTGGCTGGGTGGCGCAACATGACCCGCTGAAGGTCTGGGCCAAGGTTGAGCCGCTGTTACCGGAACTGATCGGCTCGGCCGCAGACATCGCCCTGGATGAGATTTTTGTCGATCCGGGGTTTGGCGAGTTGCCGCCTTCGCTTAAACAACTGAAGAACAAGCGCACCCTGGCCCGGCTTGGCGTGCTGTTGGCGAGCTACATCTGCTATGACCAGTTCCACTACCCGCAGCCTGAAATCGGGGTATACAACATTTCGGGCAGTGCATTCGAAAAGCTCAAGTGGGTGTATCGGTACTGGTTCAATCAGCTGGAAGTCGCTGAAGTGGGCTCGGGGCTGGAAGCGTTTTTCGCGTCCCAGCGCTTAGAGTTTTTCAACCTGACCGACCCGTCGCCGGACGCTGACAGCGCGATTGCTTCGGTGTCGGTGTCGTGCGCCGGGGATTTGCTTGCAGTGGATGTGCTGACACCCGAGAACACCGAGCACTTGTTCGATGCGATCACCGACTTTTACAGCAGCGCCGACATTGTCAGCGCCAACCTCGAATCCACAGTGGATAAAAACCAGCAGCCCGGCCGTAACCAGCAGCCCGGCGAACCGGCGCGGATGAACACGTCCGAGGCGATGTTCGACAAGTTCCGCCACGAGGCCAAAATCAACTTCTTCAGCACCGCGACCAACCACGCCATGGACTATGGCGAATCGGGCGTGCTGGCCACCCTCGACGTGCTCAAAAGGTCGGGCGCGCTGTATGCCGGTACGGCCGCCAGCCAAGCCGAGCAGAACGAGGTGGTGATCTTTGAAAAAGACGGCATCAAGGTGGCGCTGCTGGCCTACACCTTTGACCTCAACGGCCACTTGGTGCCCGAGGGCAAGTCTTACCTGGCCAACGAAGTGCGCTTTAACGATGTAAACCCGCCGCCTGATTACACCTTGATCAAAAAGCAGGTCGCGGCGGCGCAGGCCAAGGGCGCGGACTGGATCATCGCTTACTGCCACTGGGGCTGGGAGTTCGAAATGTACCCCCACGTCAACATCGTCGATGCCGCGCACAAGGTGATTGAGTGCGGCGTCGACACGATTCTGGGCAACCACCCGCATGTCAGCCAGCCCGCGCAGTTGATCCCGCGCACCGGCAAACAGGACGCGCTGGTGATCTACGCGTTCGGCGACTTTGTGAGCTACCACCCCGACAGCCGCAACTCCAAACTGGCCTACAGCGTGAAGTTCAACATCGGCAAGGTGAAGGGCTCCACCGGGCTGTTCAATTTGCAGGCGTTGCCGCTGTATATCGTCAACCAAGACCTGGGGAACAAGCGTTTCGACTGCCGCATCGTCAAGTTCTTCGACGTGCTGGAAAGGCCGACTGAGTTTGGCCTGACCGAGCTGGAAATAAGCCAGCTGCCGCACCTGCGCGACAAAGTGTGGAACGACATCCTGTCGCCGCTTTCAAGCATTGCCCAGCGCTTTGACGCGTAACGCCCTCCTCTTATAACCACCTATCTGTAGGAGCGAGCTTGCTCGCGATCTTTTGATCTTAAAAGCTCGCGAGCAAGCTCGCTCCTACAGGGTCCGTGTCGTCAGAAAAAAACCTCTCGCCGCACCAACTGTCATATCCCCTTGAAAACTCAAAAGATCGCGAGACAAGCTCGCTCCTACAGGTAGGTTTTGGCCTGTATTTACGGACAAAACAACTGAAAATAATTTCAGTAAAGCGCAAAACCACTATTGAAGATATTTTCAGTATTGCCTAGCATTGCCTCAGCCTGACAAGAATAAATCGAGGTGTTGCTGTGCCAGAGTCAAAAGATCGAACCTATTGGCTCGACAAAGCCCAAACGCTGCCCATTGAAGGCCGGGCGTTTATTGATGGCGCTTATGTCGATGCCCAAAACCGTGCCACGTTTACCTCGTTCAGCCCCATCGACGGCGCGCCGCTGGCGTCGGTGGCGCAGTGCGCCAGTGCCGATGTCGACCTGGCCGTGGCCGCTGCCCGTCGCAGTTTTGAAGCCGGGGTGTGGTCGGACCTTTCTGCCCGTGAACGCAAAGCGCTGCTGCTCAACTGGGCGCAGTTGCTCGAAGCACACACCGAAGAACTGGCCTTGCTGGAGTCCCTGGACAGCGGCAAACCCATCGCTGACACCCTGGGCGGTGACCTGCCCGGCACCCTTTATTGCCTGCGCTGGTTTGCCGAACTGATCGACAAGGTGCACGGCGAAGTACCGGCCACCGACCCACAGTTTTTCGGCACCGTGACCCAGCAACCCATGGGCGTTGTGGCCGCCGTTGTGCCATGGAACTACCCGCTGTTGATGGCCGCCTGGAAGTTCGCCCCAGCCTTGGCCGCAGGCAACAGCGTGGTGCTCAAGCCTTCAGAAAAGACCCCGCTCAGCGCGTTGCGCATTGCCGCGCTCGCCCTGCAAGCGGGCATCCCGGCGGGCGTGTTTAACGTGCTCAGTGGCGACGGGCACACCGGCAGGGCCTTGAGCCTGCACGCGGATGTCGACTGCATCGCCTTCACCGGTTCGGGCAAGGTGGGCCGTGAAATCGCCAAAAATGCCGCCGCGTCGAACCTCAAGCGCGTGTGGCTGGAGCTGGGCGGCAAGTCGGCCAATATCGTCATGGCCGACTGCGCGGATATCCCCCAGGCCGCCCGCTCGGCCGCCGCCGCCATTTTCGCCAACATGGGCCAGGTGTGCAGCGCAGGTTCTCGCCTGCTGGTGCAGCGCTCCGTTGCCGACACCCTGCTCAGCGAATTGATGCACGCCACGCAGGCGTACCAACCCGGCCACCCGCTGGACCCTGCCACCGTCACCGGCGCCATCATTGACGGCGGGCAGCTCCAGCAGATCAATCAGTACCTGGACATCGGCCGGCAAGAAGCCACCTTGCTGCGAGGCGGCCGCACCCTGCAACTGGCCGGGACGGGCGCGTACCTGGAACCGACGATTTTCCTGGCCAAGGACGCCTCGGCACGCATCGCCAACGAAGAAATCTTCGGCCCGGTATTGGTGGTGATTGTATTCGACACGCTGGACGAAGCCATCGCCATCGCCAACCAGACCGAATACGGCCTCGCGGCAGCGATCTGGTCGTCTGACATCAGCACGGTCCACACGGCCACGCGCCGTTTGAAAGCGGGCACCGTGTGGGTCAATTGCTATGACGAACTGGTGGACATGAACTTCCCGTTCGGCGGCTTTAAAGAGTCGGGAAATGGCCGGGACAACTCGGTTCACGCGCTCAGCAAATACACCGAGTTGAAATCCACCATCCTGCGTTGCCGTTAAGGTGAGTCCTGTGCAAAACACTCTTTCAGCGTTACTCCCACAAAAGTGGACCGTGCCATTGCCGATGGAATACGGCCCCGGCGCCCGTCATGAACTGGCCGCCCTGTGCAATCAATTCGGTATCTCGCGGCCTTTTATCATCACCGACCAAGGCTCGTTGAACCTGCCGTTCGTGGCCGAGTTGCAGCACGCCTTGAACGCTGCAGGCCTGGCCTGCGGCCTGTACGGCGGCATTGAGCCCAACCCGACCGACAGCACCATTGTTGCCGGTGCGCAGGCTTATCAGGCCTGGGACGCCGACGGCATCATCGCCCTGGGCGGCGGCAGCGGCCTGGACGGCGCCAAAGCCATCGCGTTGATTGCCCGCCAAAAGCGTTGCGAGCTGTGGGCCTTTGACTTCGATCAGCCGGTGCCCGCAGGGTTTCGTGCGCAAGACTTCCCGCCGGTCATCACCCTGCCGACCACCGCAGGCACCGGCGCAGAAACCGAAAGCACGGCCATGGTCACCGACACCCGACGTGGCATCAAAGGCTGTGTCTGGCACCCGCTGGCGCGTCCTTCAGCGGTCATTCTGGACCCGGAACTGACCCGCAGCCTGCCCGCCAACCTCACCGCCTGGACCGGTTTCGACGCCATCATCCATGCGCTGGAAGCCTACTTTGTGCCCACCTTTAACCCGCTGAGCGACGGCGCGGCGTTGCAGGCGCTGGACTTGCTCTGGCACTCCATCGACACCGCCGTGCAGCAAGGCCAGGACCTCGAAGCCCGGGGCAAAATGCTCATCGGTTCGTGCCTGGCGGGCGTGGCCTTTCTCAAGGGCCTGGGCCTGGTGCACGCGCTGAGCCACATGGTGGGCGCGACCTACAACACCCATCACGGGCTGACCAACGCGATTATTTTGCCGGTGGTGCTGCGCTTCAACCAGGCCGAGATCAGCCCGCGGCTCAAGCCCGTGGCGCAGGTGCTGGACCTGCCCGATGCCGATTTTGAAACCTTCTACACCGCCATCTGCGCCAAGCTCGACAGCCTTAACATCCCCAAATCCCTGGCGGAACTGGGTGTGAAACACGCTGACATCGACGCGCTGGCCACCAAGTCGCTCGGCGACCCCGCACGTTTGACCAACCCCCGCGACAGCTCCCTTGAGCAACTCAAGACCCTGCTGGCACACGCCATCGACCACGCTCGCGACTGATGACCTGACACACCGAAATCCTGCTTTGTCGTGTAACCACAATAAATAAAAAAGGTGCCACCGCGATGTCTGACTCCACCCAAGCTGCGTCCAAAGGACGGCTCAATCTTGAAACACGCTCCATCGACTATGTGCCGCTGGCCGAGCGGCACGGCAAAGCCTGGCACTTGTGGCCGATCTGGTTTTGCGGCGAAGCCCACCTGACCACCCTCGCGGTGGGCATCATCGGTGTGGGCATGGGCGCCAACCTGTTCTGGTCGGCCATCGCCATCTTTTTCGGGTGCGCATTCGGCACATTGTTCATGGCCGGGCATTCCACCCAGGGCCCGCAAATGGGCCTGCCACAACTGATCCAGTCCCGACCGCAGTTCGGCTATCTGGGCGCGCTGCTGGTGTATGTCGTGGCCATCGCCACGTACGTGGGTTACAACGCCTTCAACCAGTTGCTGGTCGGGCAAACCCTGCACGAGCTGTTCAACGCACCGGAACACGGCTCGGCCATTACCTTCTCGCTGCTGGCGATTGTCATGGCGATTGCCGGGTACAACACCTTCCACAAGGTGCAGCGGTTTCTCGCGTTTGTGCTGATCGCGGTGATGGTGGTGTTCACCATCGGGCTGTTTTTCTTCGTCAAACTGCCTGCCGAGCAATTGAGCATGTCGGGCTTCAAGGCCACGCCGTTCCTTGCGCAGTTCTTTGTCGCCGCCGCATACCAGTTGAGCTGGGCGATTTACGTGTCGGACTACTCGCGGTACTTACCGGCCAATATCAGCGTCAAATCGTCGTTCTGGTGGACCTACATGGGCGCCATGATTGGCGGTGTGTGGATGATGCTGATCGGCGCCCTGGCTGCGGCCTTGAGCCCTGGGCAGAACCTGGCCAAAGGCTTGGTCATGCTGGGGAACACGCTGTTCAGCGGCTTTGGCGAGATCCTGTTGATTCTGGCCGTGCTCAGTTTGGTCACCAGTGCGGCGCAGAACTTTTACGGTGCCTCGATCACCCTGCTGAGCATCGCCGACACGGTTAAAAGCCAGACCTCGACGTTGCTCAAACGCATCGTGTCGATGCTGATCGTGGGCGGCACCGCCATCGCGATCGCCATGACCGCGTCGGATAACTTCGTGAAGGACTTCGGTGACTTCCTGGCGATCCTGCTGTACCTGTTCACCCCGTGGACGGCCATCAATTTGGTGGACTTCTACAAGGTGCGCCACGGCAAGTTCTCGATCACCGAGATCTTCAAGCCCAACGGCATTTACGGTCGCTGGAACTGGCGAGGCATCGGCGCTTACGTCGCAGGCTTTGTTGCCATGTTGCCGTTCTCCAGCACCGGCCTGTACACCGGCTACGTCACCACCCTGCTCGACGGTGCGGACGTGAGCATGATCGTCGGGTTGGTCGTTTCGGGCGTGGTGTACTGGTGGCTGTGCCGCTCGCAGAACATCCAGCAGGAACTGTCGCAAATCGACCATCTGGACAAGGACCTCGAAGCCGGTTTACCCGCCCACTGATCACCGCGTGCACGCGGTTCACTGCCTGCCACGGGCCGTGAACCGCAACCGCGACTAATTCCTGCCACTCGCCCGACAAAAAGTTGCTAAATTGGCGCCCTGTTTTTAAGCGTCGATTTTAGTGTCGGAGAATGGATGAATGAGTGGTGACGCCGCAGTGCCTGAGCTCAAAAAGCGCCGAACCCGCATAGACCCGGAGTTGCGGCGCAAGGCGATCATCGAAGCCACCATGCAATGCATCACGCAGTACGGCCACAGCGGCTGCACGCTGGAGCGAATCTGCGCACAGGCGGGTATTTCCATTGGTTTGATCGGCCATCACTTTTCCAGCAAAGAAGAGCTGATGCTGTCGACCTACCAGGCGCTGACCGACCAGCTACGCGAAGAAACCCGCAAATATTTGGCCAACCAGAACGGCTCATCCGAAGACCGCCTGCTGGCGATTATTCGCTCCTCGTTTCGGGGGCAGATCTTCAACGAATTCATCCTCACCACCTGGCTGGGTTTCTGGGGGGCGGCGGTGTCGTCGGATCAGTTGCGGGCGCTGAACAAAAAACTCTACGCCGACTACCGCAAAGAACTCGAAGCGGTGTTCAACGACATCGCCCGCGAGAACGGCACCCACATCGACGCCAAAAGCGCGGCCCTTACCATCACCGCCTTGATAGACGGTTTTTGGCTGGAATGGGCCCTGGACCACAAAGCCTTCAGCTCCAAAAAAGCCGAAAAATGCTGCATCACTACCGCGCAGATGTTTGTGAAAGCGGCCCAACCGCTGGCCGCTATGCCTCCAACATCGTAGGAGCTGCCGCAGGCTGCGATCTTTTGATCTTTACAATCAAAAGATCGCAGCCTTCGTGCCTCGTCAGCTCCTACAGGGTGAACGGCCCCTCACAATCAGCCATTTCGTACGACGCTTCCCTTTCAATCCGGGGAAACATCCTAGAAACTTCCATTCGCTTGTGCCTGTGCCATTCGGGGAATAGTCTCGGCCCATCGCTGCAAATCAGCGGTTGGGTTTAGTCGCCCGGCATGTTACTCGGCGCAAGGCGCCACCTCCGCGAGGCGCTTTTTTTCGGCCTGCGTTTTATGGTGGCCGTGCGCAGGGCGCCCTTCGTGGCGCGCCGGGTTTCCGAGTGACCGGTCGACTAACCTGCGCATGGCTGCCACCCATTCGTTTAGTCGCGATAAAGGCAGCTCCCTTGATCTCTCGGAGTTGTACCCATGAAAAAAATTGTTCCTGATCCACCTGTATCAACCCCGCAAACTGCTGCTCAGTGCGAGGCATTGTCGTTAGACCGTGCAGCCACCGAACGCGCCCTCGATTACTACCTGCACGACCATAAGCCTCCACGGCACGTGGATCAGGCCACGTATGCCATCCCGGACAGCGTCAATTTAGAAGCGGCTTTGGCCCAAGCGTCAGACTTGTTGCGCTGCGCGGACGCTTCGGCGAGTGAGGCGGGGAATGGCTTGAGCGGGCATTCGCGCAGTTTGGTGTTGTCCTGCATGCACCTGGTGGAGCTGGCCAAGGCGTATGTAGATAAGTCGCTGGATGGTTTAACGACGCACTAAAGCAGCACGCGCCTGAGTGCAAGCAGGCGCGTTAATTTGAATTCATCGTCAGCGCTTACGCGGCGCTAATAACTCCGAACGCCCAATTTGCACTCGCCCACTTTCTGGCGCTCGGGGCCCTGAAAAACCTGCCTCTGTGATAGCAACCTCAAGTTCACGAAATTGCGGCGCTGAGCGCGCACTTCGCAATGACTCCATGCCGTCATTCCAGGCATGCACCATCTGTTTTGCCACATCACGCCAGGCCGGTTCGTTTTTGGCGGCCTCGATGACTTCTTTGCCGACGGCAACTGCGGACTCACACAGTTGTTCAACCATGGCCGTGTACTGACGTGGCGAAATACTCAAGCGAGCATTAAAAAAGGTTTCGAGCGTACGACCCGGCGCCCAGACTTGCCTCCCCCCGACTGACAAGCCAGGCGGACTACCGGCAAAGCGCGGGTAGGCTTGAGTAGTAACTACGTCATAGATCGGCGTAAAGGCTACGTCATCTCGGGAGGTGTAATACAACGCTATGTTCTTGGCATGGCAATCCGCGTTGCGGACAACATAGTTAGTCAGAAGATGCCAGCCAAGATGCTCACGCTGCTCGCGCAGGCGCTCAGCGGGAATATAAGCCCGAGTGGCATTCCACACCCGCTCGATGGTGGTCGCATATTTCTCGTGAGGCGCAAGACCCAAAAGTCCGCAGGCATCTTCAAGTCCGTAACGCGGCACGCCCTGCTCATCGACATCAAAACGGTCCACCACCAGTACCCGACCGTCTTCAGACATGCGACACGTTGCAACCGGCACAACGTTTAAACGCTCCAGCACGCGCATTGTGAAGTACTCGTTGAAACCCAAATACGGCGTCGTTTCATCCGAACCTTTAATAATGTGAAAGCTGGTGCGTAACGTAGGCTTACCCAGTGGCAAGGTCTCTGGCGCCGCGTCTTGGGCAATGAACTTGGGCACTACCCCTGAAATCGCTGCACGTGCATAACGGCGCGCCAATGCTGAAAAATGCTCGGTTGTATTTTCAGCAGTCAGGAGTTGCTCTATTGCTAAAGGCTCCATTTCATTGCCAGGCAACACCCCCTCGGGGGTAACCGTCACCCGCCCGATCCCTGCACCACCAATGACCGCTAACAATGACAAGTCTGTGCCATCAAGCAACGGCCCGAACTCTTCACGGATAACACCCAGCAAATAACCTTCAGGCAGGTTCTGGCGAAAGAACGGGAAAAGATCTCGAGGCCAACGCCAAGGCTCTTCTCGCACGGGCAGTGCCAAGCTGACAAAGTCCTGCGTGCTAATACCGGGGAGGTATTTCAAAACATACTCATCGCGCTCTCGATAGAGTTTGGCGACGGTTGTCCCGCTGACGTGTACGTCGAGCATCATGGTCCTGACACTCCTGAGCGCTGCTCGGCCAGAATGTCCTCAACGGTTCGCATATGCCCGGCCTTAACCAGCTTCAAGTCATACCCTGCCGCCTCCAGTAGCCGAACAAGTGCTGACACACTCATGTCGCCCTTGGCCAGGGTTTCCATACGCGCGACTGTCGAGCGCGATACACCCGCGCGGTGAGCCAAAGCCTCTTGGCTCAATCGAGCTTCGCTGCGGGCTTGTTTCAGCATTTCGGCGATATCGTACAGAGTAGACATTTGTAGCCCTCAGGCATCAAAAATAGCAATGACAGGCTTAAATGTAGCCCCAGAGATACAAACCAACAAGTTCTTATCTGCTCATCGCTGTAGCCCTTGAGCATCAAAACAAGCTAAATGCGCTGATTTTGTAGCCCTGGAGCACCATGGTTAATGGTCTTTAGTGAAGTCCGCTGTAGCCGCTGCCGAGGCACGAAGGCTGCGATGGGTTGCGCAGCAGCCCAGCTTTTGAAGGTCCTGCGGCCCTTATCGCAGCCTGCGGCAGCGGCTACAGGGGGTTACTAAAGCCCTCACAATCAGCCTTTTCGTACGACGCTTCTCTTTCAATCCGGTGAAACATCCTAGAAACTTCCGTTCGCTTGTGCCTGTGCCATTCGGGGAATAGTCTCGGCCCATCGCTGCAAATCAGCGATTGGGTTTAGTCGCCCGGTTTAAATTGACGGCGCAAGGCGCCACCTCCGCGAGGCGCTTTTTTTCGGCCTGCGTTTTATGGTGGCCGTGCGCAGGGCGCCTTCGGGCGCGCCGGTTTCCGTCATTACCGGTCGACTAACCTGCGCATGGCTGCCACCCATTCGTTTAGTCGCGACAGGTGACAGCTCCTTAAATAATGATGGAGTTGTACCCATGAAAAAAATTGTTCCTGATCCACCTGTTTCAACCCCGCAAACTGCTGCTCAGTGCGAGGCATTGTCGTTAGACCGTGCGGCCACCGAACGCGCCCTCGATTACTACCTGCACGACCATAAGCCTCCACGGCACGTGGATCAGGCCACGTATGCCATCCCGGACAGTGTCAATTTAGAAGCGGCTTTGGCCCAAGCGTCAGACTTGTTGCGCTGCGCGGGCGCTTCGGCGAGTGAGGCGGGGAATGGCTTGAGCGGGCATTCGCGCAGTTTGGTGTTGTCCTGCATGCACCTGGTGGAGCTGGCCAAGGCGTATGTGGACAAGTCGCTGGATGGTTTAACGACGCACTAAAGCAGCACGCGCCTGAGTGCAAGCAGGCGCGTTAATCTCCCCTGAACTTTTAAAACGCCCAACCCGCTTGGGGCCACACTACCTATCAGATCTGCTAGCTATACAAACCAGACGAACGGGAAGAAGGTGAAAGGTAACTAAGTCCTTCTCATTGAGCGGCCCATGAACACATCCCAAAAAAACGATGTCGCCCTTTATCACTACGACCCGCTGGATCGTTTGACGAGCACTCACTCATCCCAACGGTTTTACAGAGGCACCCGCATAGCGACCGAGATTAATGGCGAAAGAAGAACAAGCTTTTTCGAACACGAATCCACGCCGCTGGCCGAGCGACACGCTGGTGATGCTGCCATCTTATTGGCTACAGACCGGCAAACATCAGTACTGCACAGCATTAACCCAGCCCAACGTCAGCCACAGGTCTACAGCCCTTACGGCTTTCGCTCAGCAGACAATGGATTACTGAGTGTGATGGGGTTTAACGGTGAACGTCCTGACCCCGTCACGGGGCATTATTTATTAGGCCAAGGCCATCGAGCATACAATCCGGTGTTAATGCGTTTTAATAGCCCGGACACGCTAAGCCCGTTTGGCAAGGGCGGGATCAATGCCTATGCGTATTGCGCTAATAATCCGGTTACGCGTATAGATCCGACAGGGAAAAGCTGGATAACTGAAATATTTGTACCTTTCTCTAAACACATGTCAGACAACGCCCCTATATTCCCAAAAAAATACCTCGCAAAGGTCCCAGCTCCCAGCATAAGCGACCATTATAAGTACCTTTTAAAGATGAGAACCATTAGTCCCGAAAACCCCTCATTAGCCATCAACAAAACCAGGCAATATATGGATGAGATAGCCGACCAGATCGAAATGCTAAATGTTTCTAAAAATAGAGCACAAAAAAACCTTGACTCCTACACTAAGTTCAAAGCCGAAGATCCGAACGATCAATATTATGACCGCATAATAGACAACGAAAAGCACTTACTTGAACATCAAGAATATGAGATAGGACAAATGCGTGATTATCAAAAATGGACCTTGGACTACTTTCATAAAATTACAAAAAAACAGTCAACTACAGCTATATCGGAAGTCGTAAATAGTATTCGCCAATAATATTCGTAAAAATAGTTTCTATGGGCGCTTACTCAAAAGCGTAATTACTTAGCCACGCTTTAAAACAATCAACGACTACCCACCTCAATGAATCGGTGAACGCTATCAAAGAAAGAGGCCGCCATGGGCGATAGTTGGGTCAGTCAACGGTAGGAACGAGCTTGCCTCGCGATCTTTTAAAAGATCAAAAGATCGCGAGTGACAGCCTGTGGGTTTAACGGAAGACTAAGCCGCCGTCGATCAGCGGGGCTTGGCCGGTCATGTAGTCGGCGTCCGGGCTGGCCAGGTAGGCGACGAACGCTGCGACGTCTTCCGGGGTTTCGGCACGGCCCAGGGCGATGCCGTTGACGAATTTATCGTAGGTGGCGCCAATCGGCGCGCCGGTGATTTCGGACATGCGTTTGTCGATGTCGACCCACATGTCGGTCCCGACCACGCCCGGGCAGTAGGCGTTGACGGTGATGCCGTGTACCGCCAGCTCTTTGGCCGCCGCCTGGGTCAAGGCACGGACAGCGAATTTGGTGGAGGAGTAAACGCCCAGCAAGGCATAGCCTTCATGGCCCGCGATGGAGCACGCGTTGATGATTTTGCCGGTGCGCTTAAGCGCCTGGAATTTCTCGGCCGCCGCCTGAATGCCCCACAGGGTGCCCTGCACGTTGATGCGGTAGATGCGTTCGATTTCTTCGGCGGTCACGTCCAGCAGCGGCTTGACCTGCGAAATGCCCGCGTTGTTGACCATGATGTCCAGCCCGCCCAGCGTGCTGTGGGCATGTTCAACGGCCTGGAAGACTTGCTCGCGGTCGCCCACGTCCGCCACAAAGGTACTGGCTTTGCGGCCCAGCACCTGGACCTCTTCGGCCACGTGGCGCAGTTTTTCCGGGTTGAGGTCGACCAGCGCGATGTCGGCGCCTTCTTTGGCCAGACGCAAGGCGATGCCACGGCCAATGCCTTGTGCCGCGCCGGTGATCAATGCAACTTTTCCACTGAGTTTCATTCGTTGGACTCCTTTCAACCGTTAGCAAGATCAGCGGTCTGAACCATAGCCCAGACCGCTGGCGTGTCTATTGATGCAGCGCACGGTCTCTGGCCGCCAGCACGGCTTCGTGCATGGCTTCGCTGAGCGTCGGGTGGGCAAAGATGACCTCGCTGAGTTCCGCGTCGGTGGCCTCCAGCGCCTGGGCGATACCAAAGCCCTGGATCTGTTCGGTCACGTGCGGGCCCACCATGTGGGCGCCCAGCAATTCACCGGTTTCACTGTCAAAAATCGTTTTCACAAAGCCGGTGCTTTCGCCCATGGCCAGCGCTTTGCCGTTGGCCTGATAGTCGAAACGGCCGACGCTGATGCTGTGGCCTTTGCTGCGCGCTGCCGCTTCGGTAAGCCCCAGGCTGGCGACTTCGGGCCGGGCATAGGTGCAACCCGGAATGCGGCTTTTGTTGAGCGGGTGCACGCCGTCTACGCCCGCCAGTTTCTCGACGCAGATCACCCCTTCATGGCTGGCCTTGTGCGCCAGGCACGGCGCCCCCGCCACGTCGCCGATGGCATACAGCCCGGCCACGCTGGTGCGTGACCACGCATCGGTTTTGATAAATCCTTTGTCGAACTCCACGCCCAGCGCTTCCAGGCCCATGTCTTCGGTATTGGGTTGAATGCCCGCCGCCAACAACACTTGCGCCACGTGCACGGTCTGCTCGCTGCCATCGCTGAGGGTGAGCCGGCAGTGCAACGCGCCGACTTCACCTTGCACCGCGCTGACTTTGGTTTGCGTCAACACGCGAATGCCGCGTTGTTCGAACTCGCGCTGCACCAGGCTGGCGACGTCGTGGTCTTCGACCGGCATGATCTGCTTGGCCACTTCGACCAGCGTCACCTGGCTGCCGAGGTCGCTGTACAGGCTGGCGAACTCGACGCCGATGGCGCCCGAGCCAATCACCAGCAGCGACTCGGGCACGGTCTTGGGCACGAGCGCGTCGAAGTAGCTCCAGACTTTTTGCCCGTCGGCCACCAGCCCCGGCAACGGCCTTGGCCGTGCGCCAGTGGCGAGGATGATATGCCGCGCCTGATACTGCGCCTCGCCGGTGTCGCTGGTGACGGTGACCACGCCTTTGGCGCTGACGCGGCCACGCCCGTCGATGACCTTGACGGCGTTTTTCTTCAGCAGGTAGGCAATGCCCCCGGTCAATTTGCGCGACACCCCACGGCTGTGGGCGACCAGTTGGGCAATGTCGAACTGAATGTTGTCAGCGCTAAAACCGAAGGTGTCGAGGTGCTTCAAGGTGTGCCCGACTTCGGCGCCTTTGAGCATAGCTTTGGTGGGGATGCAGCCCCAGTTCAGGCAGATGCCGCCCAAGTGCTGCTGCTCGACCAAGGCCGTGCTCAGGCCCAGTTGGGCGGCGCGAATGGCCGCTACGTAACCGCCGGGGCCACCGCCGATGACGAGTACATCGTATTTATCGGTCATGGTGGCTCCTAGAGCATCATCAGGCTGGGGGTCTGCACCAGACGCTTGAGTTCCTTGAGGAACAGGGCCCCCAGCGCACCGTCAATCACCCGGTGATCACACGACAAGGTCACGGTCATTTGCGTGCGCACGGCGGGTTGGCCGTTGTGCGCGACTACCCGCTGCTCGCCTGCGCCAATGGCCAGAATCGCGCCTTGGGGCGGGTTGATGATGGCGTCGAACTGGCTGACTCCGAGCATGCCCAAATTGGAGATGCTGAACGTGCCGCCCTGGAACTCTTCGGGCTTGAGCGTGCCTGCCTTGGCTTTGGTCACCAGGTCGAGCATTTCTTGCGAGATGCTCGACAGGCTTTTGCGATTGGCCTGACGCACGATCGGCGTGATCAAACCACCGGGCAGCGCCACTGCCACCGACACATCGGCGTCTTTGAAGCGCAGCACGGCCTGGCGCGCTTCGTCGAACTGCACGTTGACGTCCGGCACTTTGACCAGCGCCAAACTAACCGCTTTGATCAACAGGTCGTTGACCGACAGCTTGACCGCCGGGGCCGAGGCATTGATTTCACTGCGCAGCGCCAGCAGCGCTTCAAGGTCCAGATCGGCCTGCAAGCGAAAGTGCGGCGCCGTGCGTTTGGATTCTTGCAGGCGCGCAGCAATGGCTTTGCGCATGCCGTTCATGGGCAGCACTTCGGCCTCCGGGGCCTGCGCAGCCGCTTGTGCGGGTACCGCCACCACAGGGTTTTGCGCGGCGTGGGCTTCCAGTACGTCGACCTTGCTGACCCGGCCACGGCTGCCCGTCACACGGCAATCGTTGAGGTTAACCCCCAGCTTGGCGGCCAGACGCCGCGCCAACGGGGTGGCCACGATCTGGCTGTCATCGGCCCGCGAACGCGCCGGGCTGTCTGCCCGCTGCGCCGGTTGCAGCGTGGCGACCTTGCCGCCGTGGTCCTTCACGGTCTGCTCGATGTCGGCCACGCTGATGCGCCCGGTGGGGCCGGTGCCGGTGACACGGCTCAAGTCGATGCCCAGCTCTTTGGCCAAACGGGTGGCGTGCGGGGTGGCGAACACCGGCTCGGCGTTGGCACCGAGCAAGGCGTGCGGTACTTGCCAGCCGTTGCTGGTTTTGGCCGCTGGTGCAGGCGCTTTGGCCGCAACGGCGGGGGCAGCAGGCGCGGCAGGCGCTGTGGCGGCTAAGGCTGGCTGCTCTGGCGCAGCGGCTGGAGCCACGCCCCGCTGGGCGATAAAGGCGTCAATCTCGGCATCGCTCACCGACGCATCGGCCACCACGCCCAGCAACCCGCCCACCGGTAAGGTTTGCCCCGGCTGCGCCACTTTGCGCCGCAGCACACCGTCGAACGGCGCTTCCAGCACGTTGGAGATTTTGCTGGTCTCGATGTCGCACAGTTCCTGATGCTGTTTGAAGCTGTCACCTTCTTCAATCAGCCAGTTGTTCAGGGTGCCCTCTTCCATCGACAGGCCCCATTTAGGCACCTCGATGATTTTGATCTCGCTCATGGTCAGGCCTCCATCACTTTACGTACGGCGGCCTCGATGCGGTCGACACTCGGGATCCACGCCTGCTCCAGCACCGGCGAGAACGGCACGGGCGTGTGGGGCGGCGTGACCATGATGATCGGCGCTTTGAGCTGGTAGAACGCTTTGGTGGCGATCAGGGCGGCCAGGTCGTGGGCAAAGCCCAGGCGCGCCGCCGACTCATCGACAATGACCACGCGGCCAGTGGAGGTCACCGATTCCAGAATGCCGTCTTCGTCCAGCGGCGAAACGGTGCGCGGATCGACCACCTCAACCGAGATGCCTTCGGCGGCCAGTTTGTCGGCCACCTGGTTGGCTTTGTGGACCATGGCCGCCAGCGCAATGATGGTCACGTCGGTGCCTTCACGGGTGTAGTTGGCCACGCCGAACGGGATGGTGTAGGGCTCTTCGGGCACTTCGCCTTTGATGTCATAGAGCGCTTTGTGTTCGCAGAACACCACCGGGTCGTCGTCGCGGATCGCCTGGATCAACAAGCCCTTCACGTCGTAAGGCGTCGACGGCACCACCACCTTGAGGCCCGGCGTGGTGGCAAAAATATGGTACGGCGACTGCGAGTGTTGCGCCGCTGCCGAGAAGCCCGCGCCGATCATGCCGCGCACCACCATCGGCGCTTTAGCCTTGCCGCCGAACATGTAGCGAAACTTGGCCGCCTGGTTGTAGAGCATGTCGTGGCACACACCGAAAAAGTCCATGAACATCAGCTCGGCCACTGGCCGCAGGCCGGTCATTGCCGCGCCCGCCGCCATGCCGATAATCGCCGACTCGGTGATCGGGGTGTCGATCACCCGTGCCGAGCCGAACTCGGTCCACAGGCCTTTGGTCACGCCCAGCACGCCGCCGAACGCTTCGCCCTTGCTGCCCACTTCGGCAGTACCGGCCTGACCGCCGCACACGTCTTCGCCGATCAGCACCACACGATCATCGAGCGCCATTTCTTGAGCCAGGGCTTCTTTGACCGCTTCACGATAAGTACGAATTGCCATGGTTCAACTCCTCAGTAAGACACGTAAACGTCGGTCAGCAGGTTTTCTACCGCAGGGAACTCAGCTGCGCGGGCCTTGGCCACGGCGTCATCAACCAAGGCCGTAACCTCGTCGTCGATGGCTTGCAGTTCTTCTGGGGAGATTTGACCGGCAACGTGTTGACTGAAGATTTTTAAAGGGTCGCTTTCCTGGCGCAGACGCTCGACTTCACCGTCTGCGCGATACAGCATCGGGTCACCTTCAAAGTGCCCGTACCAGCGATGGGCAATGGCTTCGATGGCGGTCGGGCCGCCACCGTTGCGCGCCCGCTCGACGGCCTCGCTCACCGCCTCGTACACCGCAAAGAAGTCCGTGCCATCTACCTTGACCGCCGGCATGCCGAAACCTGCCGCGCGCTGGGTAATGTTGCGCCCACCCACCGCATAGTCGTGGCCGGTGGCTTCGCCGAAGCCGTTGTTTTCAAACATGAAGATGACCGGCAGTTGCAGCACCACGGCCATGTTCATGGCTTCGAACACCAGGCCCTGGTTAGAACCGCCATCCCCGGTGAACGACACGGCCACGCCGCCGTTGCCCAAGGTTTTTGCCGTCAGAGCCGCGCCGATGGCCAGAGGTGGCGCGCCACCGACAATGGCGTTGGCGCCGAGCATGCCTTTGCTCAAATCGGCGATGTGCATCGAGCCGCCCTTGCCTCGGCACAGGCCAGAATCCTTGCCAAAAATTTCAGCCATCATCCCGTGAATGTCACAACCTTTTGCAATGCAATGGCCGTGACCGCGGTGAGTGGAGCCGATGTAATCGGTGTCTTTGAGGTTCTCGCACACCCCCACCGCAATGGCCTCTTCACCGCAATAAAGGTGAATAAAACCGGGGATATCACCCGTTGTGTTCTCTTGATGGAGGCGCTCTTCGAACACGCGAATTTCGCGCATTTTGCGGTAGGCCTTGAGCAGTTCTGACTTGCTAAGCGACATGGGTTCGCCCTCTTGTCTTGGCTTTTTTATTGGGTTTATCGAACACCTTGTAGTGATCGACGATGGCGTTCCCTTACGGTAAGAGTCTAAAGTCGCAGCCATAACTACCCGTATGGGGGGGCGCCACTCACTCCCCCGGGGGGTACTCTTGAGCCCCCCAGGGACGGCGTCATCCAAACGCTAGAGGGATGTATAAAAACAATGACCCAGGCCAATTTTTCCAACCCGATCGAGCGCCATACGGCCTTTGGTCTTGACCACGGCTTACCGCTGATCGGCACCAAACTGGTACCGCCGCGCTCGGCGCGTACGGTGCTGACACGGACACGCCTGTTGGAAAAAGTCAGCCTGATGCAAGAACGCTGCATGGCGCTGGTGTGCGGGCCCGCCGGGTTTGGCAAAACCACGTTGCTGGGGCAGTGGCGCCAGCATTTGCTGGAGCAGGGCCACAGCGTGGCGTGGCTCAGCCTGGATCAGCAGGACAACACCCCGCAGACCTTTCGCCGCTATGTGCTGGCGGCCTTGAGCCAGGCCAGTGGCGAACCGCTGGAGCCGGTGGCGGCCCTGACCGAGAGCCTCGCGCTGGCCGACAGCCGGTTTATCCGCGAGCTGATCAACCTGATGCAGCCCCGGCAAAACGCCTTGTACCTGGTGCTCGATGACCTGCACCTGCTCAACCACCCCGGCATCGTCAGCGACCTTGAGCAGTTGCTGCAGCATGCCCCCGACTGTTTCCACTTGCTGGTGGGCAGCCGCAGTGTTCCGGCGCTGCCGCTGAGCCGTTTGCAGGCGCACAACCAGTTGCTTGAAATCGACACCAACGCCCTGCGTTTCAACGTCGAAGAAACCCAAAGCTATCTGGCCAGCGCCAACCCTCAGCGTTTCCCTGCGACCGAGTTGCAGCGCGTTCTGAGCCTCACAGAAGGCTGGATCACCGGAATTCAAATGGCCGCATTGGCACCCAGCGATCCGTTGCGCAACCTCAACCGCATGCACCTGGGCAGCCGGCAGATCGGCCGGTATCTGTACGACGTGGTGCTGGCGCCGCTGCCGGTGCGCTTACAAGAATTTTTGTTAAAGACCTCGATCCTCGGGCGCCTCACGCCGTCGCTGTGCAATGCCGTGACAGAGCACGACGACGCGGATGACATGCTGGCCGAGATTGAACGGCACAATCTGTTTTTGTTTTCGCTGGACAGCCAGGGCCACTGGTTTCGTTACCACGCCCTGTTTGTCGAGACCCTGAGCGAGCGCTTGCAGCACAGCGATATTGACGTGGTGCACCTGCATGAACGCGCTAGTAACTGGTTGGCCAAACACCAGTACTGGGCCGAGGCGATTCGCCATGCGCTGGCCGCGGGCCAACTGGGCAGCCGCAGCGATTGTGCCCATCAAGGCGCGCAATCGCTGGCCGAAGAAGGCGATGTAGAGACGCTGGTGCGCTGGTTGCAGCAGATGCCCGAGATCGCCAGCCTGCCCTTGGACCAGCAGCGCATCGACCTGCAACTGAACCTCGCGTGGGCGTTGGGCCATCACTTTCATTTCGCGGCTTCCAGGGGCTTGCTCGACAGCTTGCGGCCGCTGTTCAACACGCCGCAGCCCTGCTCGCGGCTGACCATCAAATACCAGGTGATCGGCGCTATTACCGAGGCCTTCGCTGAAAATATCAGCCAAAGCATCAAGCGCGTTGAGCCGTTGCTGGCGCAGGTGCCGTGTGGCGATACCTGGGTTGACGGGCTGATTTGCAACATCCTCAGTTATGGCTACATGACCCAAGGCCATTACCCTCAGGCGCAAGCGGTACAGCGCCATATGCCGTGCCCGACCACACCCTCGCACAACCTCTTTGTGACGGTTTACCGTGCCTTTGTGCTGGGGCTGAGCCACTTTCGCCAAGCCGATTTACACAGTGCCGAGCAGTATTACCGCTTGGCGCTGACCCCGACTGAAGACCTCACCGGCCCGCAATCGAGTGGCAGCGCGACGCTGGCGGCACTCTTGGGCGAGGTGCTGTACGAGCGCGGTGAGTGGCAAGCGCTGCAAACGCTGGTGACACCGCGCTTGAGCCAGATCGACGCCAACGCCCCGCTGGACGCGCTGTTTGGCGCCTACGCCAGCCTCGCCCGCCGGGCGCTGCTGATGGGCGAGCCGACCCAGGCGCGCTACCTGCTGGAGCATGCGCAGCAACTGGCAACCCTGCGCCGCTGGTCCCGGTTACAAGCCTGGCTGCTGGTGGAGGAAATACGCATTCACCTTGCGTGTGAGCAACTGCCGCAGGCGTTGGAGTTGCAGGCGCAGTTCGAGGCGCTGGACCCGCATCGGGCGCATGCCGAGATCACCCGTGCCCGCACTGAAGCGCACTGCCATATCGCCGCGGCGCAAAAAAACTGGCGCCTGGCCGCCACCCTGTGGCAAGCCCTGCTGCAAGACGACGAGCGTCAGGGCCAACTGTTGCGCGCCGTCCGCAGCCGCGCTGCGCTGGCGTGTGCGTTATGGCCAAGCGACCCGGCGGGTGCCGTCAACACCTTGCAACCGCTGCTTAACCTGGCGTGTCGGCAACATTTGCGGCGCAGTGTGCTGGATGCCGGTGACGCCATGCCGGTGTTGCTTGAAGCCACGGTGAAAACGGCGCGGGGTGAAGTTGCGCACTACCTGCGCGGCCTGCAGGAAAACCTCGATCCGCGTATTGGCAACGAAGACCTCGACAGCCGTGAGCCAAGTTTGAGTGAGCGCGAGTTGCAGATTTTACGTTTGATTGCCCAAGGCCAGGCCAACAAACAAATCGCCCGCAGCCTCGACATCTCGGCAGAGACCGTGAAATGGCACCTGAAAAATCTGTTCAGCAAATTGCACGTCACCAGCCGCATCCAAGCGATCACGCGCGCGCAGAAGTTGAGTTTATTGGGGTAGGTACCTATCGCAGCCTTCGTTCCTCGGCAGCGACTACATGAGCCGGTTAACCCTGTAGCCGCTGCCGAAGCATGAGGCTGCGATGGGTTGCGCAGCGACCCCAAGCGGCGGTCCGGCGGCCCGCATCGCAGCCTTCGTTCCTCGGCAGCGACTACAAGAGTTTTGCGAAAAAACCGGGTTGGGTTGCCAGGGCTGTTCGCAGTTGGGCGGCACTGATGGTGCGTTTGGTTGGGTCCAATGCCAACGCTTTGCGTACGGCGCGCCAGGCGTGGCGGGGCAGGTTTTTTGGGCGTTTGAGGCGCTTTTTGATGGCAGGCTGTCGGTTGAACGGGTGTTTGCCACTGGCCAGTTCATAGAGTAAACACCCCAGCGCATACACATCGGCAACGCAGGTCAACGCCGCACCTTCAAGGATTTCAGGCGCGGCGTACCCCGGTGTCCAGGCGTTAACGCGGCTTCGGCTGACCGGCGCCAAGCCGTCCAGCGTTCCGGCCTGCGCCTGGCCAAGGCCAAAGTCGAACAAACGCACGCCGTCTTCGCTCAGCAACACATTGCTCGGTTTGAGGTCGCCGTGCAGCACGCCGCGCTCATGGGCGTGGGCCACGGCATCGAGCAGCGGCAAGGCGATTTCCTGCAACGCAGACCACCCCAGCCCCAGCGGGCGCTCGCACAGCAAGCGATCCAGGGTCGGGCCGCGCAATAACTCCATCACCATAAACACCCGCTGGTGCGTCGTATCGACGTCAAAGCTGTAGATGCGCAGCACGTTGGGATGGTGCAAATGGCGCATCAGCGCGTACTCGTTGAAGAGCAAGGCGCTGGCATCCGGTGACTGCTCATAGGCTTCGCTGAGCACCTTCAGGGCGACGTAAGGCTGCGGGTCACCGAACTGTTCCTGAAGCAGATCACGCGCCCGATACACCGTGCCCATGCCACCCGCGCCCAGCAAGCGCTCGATGCAATACCGCCCGCCGAGCACGGTTGGCAATGCGCTCATTGGCGGATCACCACGGCGCTGATGTTGTCACGCGCATCACCGCGCAGCACGCCGTCAAACAATCGCGCCAGCGCCACCTGCGGCGAGATCAGGCTCAGCGCGTTACCCAACTCGCTATGGCTGAGGTTCTGGTACAAGCCATCGCTGCACAGCAAAAACACATCGTCGGGCAGCACTTCAAGCTCGACCACGCTCAAGTTCAAATGCTCGCTGGCGCCAATGGCGCGGGTCAGCGCACGGGCACCAGGTTGCGCCTGCGCCTGCTCGCTGCTCATGGCGTGTTCATCCATCAGTTGTTGCTGCAACGAATGGTCCCGCGACAGTTGGTACAACTGCCGCCCACGCCACAGGTAGCAACGGCTGTCGCCCGCCCAGACACAGGCGCCCCGCTGGCCCTCCAGCAGCAACGCGACCACGGTGCTGCCCATCAGGTTGTCAGCGTGTTGGTCGCTGACGGTGAGTTCCTGGCCCATGCGCCGGTTGAGCCAGTGCAGGCACTGGCGCACGGCGTCCAGGCGCTGGTCAAAGGTTTGCACCTGGGTCAGTTCCCCCAGGCTGGTGACGATCATCTGGCTGGCGATGTCGCCCGCCCGATGGCCGCCCATGCCATCGGCCACGGCCCACAGCCCTTGCTGCGGGCACTCGAGAATGGCGTCTTCGTTACGCTCACGGACCTTGCCCTGATCGGTGCACGCCGCGCTGCGCCATGGCAGTGCTGGCGCCATCACAGCTGCTCGGTCAGACGGAAGCTGCGCAGCACGTCCATATCAAACGGGTTGGGTGTGCGCTGGCTCATCAACAGGTAGTTGGCGCGCAACCCGCCCACGTCAGCCTTGAGCACCATGACATCGCGCCCGCTCAGGTAGTCGATTTGCATCAGGTCCAGCAAGCGGAATAACGACCAGGGCCCGGTGCTTTTTTCGATGCCGACCGGGCGCCCGACGGTTTTTTCCATGACCAGGCTGGTGCGGCCGTTTTCGGCTTCGGTGGGCCACTGCAAGGTCACCGGAACAATCGGACCATGCCGGTATTCAATGGACTGGTTGCCAAAGCGGAACTCGGAGCGGCTCACGCTGGAGTCCAGGTTGTAGGGTTCGAGGGTGAACTGCACCTGCGGTTCTGCCGGGTTTTGCGCAAAGAAGCTTTGGCGAATGACATGCACCGCAGCCATTTGATCCAGGTAGGTTCTGGCCATCGGCAAGCCTTGCCCGTCCATGCTGCGCAGACGGTAATTACCCGCTTCACCGCTGACAAAAGGCCGCATGTAGGTATCGAAAAAGCGATCACTGATGCCTTGCCCACGGAAGAACTCGCGGAAGTCATTCAGGGCCACGTCGCTGTGGCTATGGGCGTTGAACGGATATCGCTGTTTGATCGCCCGCACGTAGAAGCCGTACAGCTCGCGCTGATAACGCTGGTTGATAAATTGATACGTGTCGCTGAGCACCAGACGCCAGGTGTGCTCAGTCACCCCGTTGAACCACCCGTTGAGCGGGCTCGGCAAGCGTTGCGACGCCTGACGCAGTTGGCTCAGGGCATCGCGCTGGCCGGTCATGCGCGACGCGGCCATGTCGAAGGCGGCCTGGTCCGGTGTGCTGGCACGCGCAAGGCCGGCCAGTTGCAGTTGCACGTCGTTGAGCCCCTGCAAGGCAGGAATGAGGTCGGCGGCCGGGCCGTCGTTTTCATCCAGCAAACGGTGCAAAGGCTCGAAGCGGCGCTGCAAAGCTTTTTTGGCGGTATCCGGTACGTTTGCCGCCACGCTGTCCAAGGCTTGAGTGGCCTTTTCGGCTGCCTCGGGCAGGGTTTCAAGGGCCTCGGCCACGCTTGGGAAGCGCGTATTTTCCCGTACTTCGAGCAGCAAATGCAGCACCGCAGAGTTGGCCGAGGTCAGCCCGGCAAACTGCTCGGCGCCTTCACGGGCAGTGTTGAAAGGCTGTAGCGCCAACTGCCCGACCGCTTCGCTCCAGTGCGTGGCGTAATCGCGAAAGTACAGTTGCTCAAGTTCGACCATCAACTTGCGCAGGTCCATGGCGCTGAGGGTGTTGCCCTCGCCCAGTACCCAGTTGTCACGCAGGATGTCACTGACCAGCGTCGCGCCCTGCACCGAGAAATACTGCTTGTAGCCTTGTTGGGTGTAGAACCCCGGAATCACATAACCCGCGCCGCTGAACACACTGCCTTGCGGCCCCAGATGCTGATCAAAGCTGTAGGGGGCCAAGGTGTGTGCCTGCTCGCGCAACATGCGGTACACCACTGAGGCCAGCGACTCACTGCGCAACGCTTGTCGCGCTTGAGCAACCAGAGTGTCGTTAAGCGGGTAGTTCAGCGTAAGGCCGAGCAACCGACCAAAGTGCTGGTTAAGTCCATTCTGCACGGCGCTATTGCCGGGGTAGCGCGCTGACCAGTCGGTGGCCACCCACGCCTTGAGCCAGGCATTGTCGCGGCGTTCGGGCATGCCGAGCATGAGGTACGCGCGCACGCTGTTGAGCAGGCGGTCGCGGTTGTTGAGATTGGCGCGGATCTGGCTTTCAAGTTGCTGGGCCACACGGGGCAATAACTGTGCCTGAAGCTCGCGCTCGTAGGCCTGGGTCACCACCGGGTGGCTGGCGCCGCCCTGATACAAACCGGTGCGCTCATGCAGCGACACGTCAATCAGCGACGGGAACACCCGCGTCGCGGCGTACTGCGTGTCGAGCGTGCCAAGAATGGCCCGGGCATCATCACGCGGGCTCAACAGTGAGCGCTGCCGGTTTGATTGCTGGGCCAGTTCACGCAGTGTGTCCAGCCGCTCATGGTTGGCCGAAAAGCTTGCTGTCCACAGCAGACCTACGCCACCGAGTACCGCCAGCGCGCCCACGTACATGCCGCGCTGCCCCCAGTGCAGGCGCCGACGCTCGCGTTTATCCAGCCCCGCCAGTTCTGCCTCGGGGAAAATAACCCGGCTTAACAGGTGATGAACAAAGTGCGAGCGGCCACTGTGCAAGGTCGGCAGCACCTGGGCTTTCATGTCCAGCCGTGCACCGACATCGGCAGTGGTCGGGTTCAATTTTTGTTTAACGTGAGGCGAGCTGGTCAGGTAAAAGCCGCGCAGCGGGCTGGCACGCTGGTAACGATTGCCGGTGAACGCCATGTCGACAAACAGGCACAACCGCTCGCCAATGCTGCCCAATTGATGAGGGAAATCGAGAATGCGCCCGCGTCGCAGACTGTCGCGCTCTTGGTGCATGCGCGTGATGACCTGGCTGTTGAGACGCCCCAACAACGCTTCGAACTCGGTGCGCAGCAAGGCCACATCGGCACCGCTCTGCCCTTCGCCAAAGCTGGCACCAAACACCTGGTCGCTCTCTTCGCGGCTCAGTTGTTCAAAGAACTCGGTGAAGCCCATGAGTTTGTCGGCCTGGCTCAGCACCAGATACACCGGAACCTCGATGTGCAAGGTTTGATGCACTTCTTGCAGACGCAGGCGAACCTGTTCGGCCAGGTCAGACAATTTGGTTTCATCGCTTGAGAACAGCACATCGACCGGCAAGGTCACCAGCACGCCGTTGAGCGGCCGCTCACGTCGGCGTTTGCGCAACAGGTCGAGCAAGGTGCGCCAACCGTTCGCATCGGCATGGGTGGCGTCTTGGGTCAGAAAGCGCCCGGCAGTGTCGATCAACACGCCGTTTTCAGCGAAATACCAATCGCAGTCACGAGTGCCGCTGGTGTCGCGGGTGAGCTTTCGATCAATTTTGTTGAGCGGAAAATCCAGCCCCGAAAAATCCAGCAAGCTGGTTTTGCCGCTGCCTTTGGGGCCGATCAGCACGTACCAGGGCAGTTCATCGCGCCAGCGCTCGCTGCGGCCTCGGTACACGCTGGAGGTTTTGAGTGTGCGCAACGCGTCTTTGAAGCGTGTGCGCAGCTCTTTGTGGCTGGCATTGATCAGCGCTTCGCGATGCTCGCGCTCTTGGCCGACGTCGCTGTCTTCGGCCTCTTTTTTACGCACCCCGGCCCGCCAGCTGACAAAGACCATGGTCAGGCCCCAGATCAGGCACAGCGCACTGATGGTCAACAGCCGCGCCGTGGCGTCCGCCCAGAATTTATGCTCATTGACCGCCAACAGCGGCCCCACCCACCACACCAACAGGGCAATCGACAGCAGCAGTAACAGCGTCCACACCCAGGTCTGGCACACAAAGGCACCGACCTTTTTCAACACGTTTTTCATGACCTATCCCTAATTACAACTGCGCTCGTACAACCGGAGTGTCGAGCTGTTGATACGGCTGCAAGACGACGTCGCGCTGCTCGCCCAAAACCCAGGCAAAGCCCGAAAACATGACCACTAGGCATCCCGCCGTGAAGGTCGCCAGCAACCACCCCGGCACGATGCGGGTGAGACGGTGGCGGCGTGACTTGAGCCCTTGCCAGTGCGGTGAAAGCTCACGCGCAACGTCCCCGCGCAAATGCCGGATCTGCCGGTACAGCGCATCACGAATGCCGTCGAGTTCATGAATGCCGCGCTCGATGACGCGAAACTTGCCTTCAAAGCCCAAGGCCAGGCACAGGTAAATCAGCTCCAGCAGCGAGAGGTTGTACACCGGGTCTTTGCACAGCTGGTCGAGCACCTGAAAGACCTTTTCGCCGCCAAAGGTTTCGTTGTGGAAACTGCTCAGCAGGCTCTGCTGCGACCACTCGCTTTCCTTGCCCCAGCGGGTGGTCACCACGGCCTCGTCGACCACCGTGCACAGCACGTAACGGGCTTTCATCATGTGCTGGCTGTCAACGCCCCGGCACAGGGCATTGGCCTCAAACGCCTTGATGGCGGCGGTGAGTTGCCCGTGCAGGCCCACCAGCGTGTCTGGCGAAGTGCTGTGCTTGATGTGCACCACGAACGACAGAACTTCACTGGCCGCTGCCACCAGCGGGTTAACACTGACGCTGAACGCGTCGGCAGGCTTTACCCGCGCCGAATAGATCATGCGTTCGGCAAGTTGCTCGATTTTTGGCGGGGCCTGCACGTCGGTCAGGGCTGCCGTCGCAGGCGTGTGGCCATCGCGAAAAATCATCACCGTGCTGTCATCTGTTGGGTGTTGTGAATCCGTACGCATGGCGGTCAGTTCCTGATGGCCCAAAATTGCAGTTCAAGCGCTGAAAACTCGCCCGAGACATGGAAGGCAAAGCCACCGGAGCGCTCCAGTTGCGCCAGCTCTTCGCTGCCCAGTTCGAGGATGAAATAGGTTTTGTTGGAGTGAAACGGAATCTGCCGAGGCGCCACAGGTAAGGGTTTGACCTTGAAGCCAGGCAGGTGCAGGTTGACCAGTTGGCGAATGTTTTCGACGGCCCCGACCTTGAGGTGCGCGGGTAAGCGATGGCGCAGTTCCTCGCTGTCGCAATGGGCCTGAGCGGCGAGAACAAACGAGGTGGTGGCGAGCAGAGCGTGGTCGGTCAATGGCGACACCAGCACGCCGTACTGACGGCTTTCCAGCACCAGCTCCATGGCGTGTTGCTCCAGCACCATCGACAGCACCTGGCGAATCGAGTCCATCAGGCTGCGAAAACTTTCGCCCTGATTGCTGTGCTGGTAGGCGCTGCGCACCTGCGGGCGTTTGCTCTCGCTGCCAAAGGTCGCGAGGTCGCCGAGCATCGCCAGCAACGCGCAATACAGCTCTTCAGGGTGCAGGTGCTCAAGGCTCAAATAGTGGCGCAACACCAGTTCGGTGCGGTTGATCAGCTGGAGCATCATAAAGTCACCGACCTCTGCCCCGCCGACCTTGCCATTGGAACTGATGCGCTGCGCCAGCGCCTCGCCGCGATTGGCGATCATGCTGATGACTTCTTTGAGGCACGACAGCACATAGCCCGACGCGTGGGCGTGGATAAAGGTCGGCACAAATTGCTCATCCAGCCGGATCACGCCGTCTGAGGTGGTGTCGAGGATCTGGCACACCTGCAACTTGATGCAGGCTTGATCGTTCTGTTGCTCGCCCAGCACCAGACGGAAATTCGGACGGGCGCAACTGACCTGGCTGCTGGCGTCATCACCGGCGTTTGAGTCTGACACGTCAATGTCGAACGCGGTGTAACGCGCCAGCACATCGGCTTGATCCACACGGCGGGTTTCGATGTAGTTGCCGGTGACCAGGGGCAAGGCCAGGTAAACCGCCGTGTTGGCGGTGTGACGCGGCACATCGAGGACTAATGCCTGGGTGCTGCCGCCCAGCTCAAACAGGCTACCGTCCGGCAACACGCCCGCCGCCTGGCTGATCACCAATTTGCCCATGTTGAGAAACTGCATGTCGATGTCCAGCCCCAGAAAGCCCCAGGTGTAACGGCCCAGTAACTGAGTACGGGCTTTCATTTGGTGGTGGTAATAACGGTCGCTTTGCTGGAAGTGTTGCGGGCGCAGCAGCATGCCTTCGCGCCAGATAACTTTGTGTGCATTCATGCTCAATCATCCGCCTGTGCAGAGGCCCGGGCGGCGTTATGAATGCCCGCCTGATCGAGTACCAAGTGGGCCGTGGTCAGGTCACCCGCGGCCAGCGGCACCACATAGCGCCATTGCGTTTGCGGCAGGTCGCGGTACGCGGCCAGCACCGCGACATAGCGGCTGCCGGGCTCGACGCTGAGCTTGAGGTCGACGGTCTCGCCGGGGCGCACCTCCAGCTCTTCACTGGTGACCAGATCCGGTGAAAGCGAGGCTTTGGGCCGTTCGTACAGGCTGAAGAAATCGGCGTTCTCAAAGGCAACCGGGTGTTTGAGTTCCAGCAACCGAACCACCAGCGGCGACGGGCGGCCGTTGAGGTCGAGATTGACCTGATCACTGGCACTTAACGTCAGGTCGAGCTTGGTGAGGCTGGAGTACGGCGACAACGCCGAACATCCGCCCAGCAGCCACACCGTCAGTGCCAGCAGAACGTTGCGATAAAGGGGTGTACTACGCGACATGCGCATCATCCTTGAGGGTCATTGTGGAGGGTGGAAATCATGCGCACTTGCACGTCGTAGGCCTGAGCGAAATCACGCGCCAGCACGCGTTCACACCAGTCATCGTCCTGTTGCAGGGCCTGGTGATAGCGACTGAAGGCCCGCCAGCGGCTGGCCGATGTCTTGAGCCACGGCTGATAGCCATCGCGCTCAAAGCGCAACACCAGTTGCTGCGGGGAGAAGTGTTCAAGATTGCTGCGAATCGCAGCACGGCTGGCGCTCAACAGCGCGACCTGATGCGCCTGTACATCACGGAAGGCACGCCCGACCACCTGCTCGGCCGAGGGCTGATGGGGCTTTTTCGGGGCCAGTAACAGGCCTAATGCTTCGGTGGCATCCTGGCTGGAGGTGAGCGGGTTTTGCCGGGTGTCCGGGGCGGCGGTGCGGGCCAGTCGCAGCTGGTTTTTAAGCTCGCTGCGGGTCCACAGACTTTGCTGCAAACCGCCGATGCTGTGCTTGAGCAAGTGGGCGGCCTTGAGCGCCAGCGCTTCGCGGTCTTCACGTGATTGCTGCGCAAGGTCAACGCCCAACACCGCGCCCAACGCCAACCAAAAAGCCTCGTCACTGGGCGGCCCAATGGCCGCAATCGGCTCGGGCAATGGCGCCTGCGGGGCTTCGACCAGATGCGGGACCCGCAGGTTTTCATAGTCGATTTGGGCGAAATCGACACGCTGCTCCCAGTCTGTTGGCTGGCCGTACCGTGGCTCAGGTTCCTCGAGCACGGCAAAGACAGCGGCGGGTATTTTGATCGGGTCGAGCGGGTCCATGGCCAAAAAAGCATCATCGGGGATGATGCTGCCCGCCGGTTGAGGGCGTCCGACCTGCTCCAGCATGGCTTGCAGCTCGTGCTCCAGTTGCGCACGCAACTGGAAGTCGCCAATGTAAAACACATCGCCATGTTCGATGCGCTGCGCCTGGCCATTGTTCAGCCATGCCTCGGAGCGGTTGCAGCGACTGCCGTTGGTGCTGGTGTCGGTGAAAAAAAACGTGCCGTCCCGGTAGCTGATGTGCGCGTGGTAATTGGAGACGCTGCGTGTGCTGTCCACGAGCGCCCACTCGCAGGCCGCATTGCGCCCGATGGTGCCGCCTTGCTCGGTGAAGGTTTTGCGCATCACCTGCGCAGCGTCCCGCGACCCTGTGTCGAGCAGGTCGAATACCAGTTCCATAGTGTGGCTCCTTACGGTCACTTACCGCGATTGACCGCTTGCGGATCACCCAATGGGCGATAGCTGTTGTCGTTGAATTTGTAATTGGCGCTGCACCCACTGGCGCCGCAGAGCACGGCGACAGTCAGCAACACGGCGCACCAGAGACGAGCAGTCATCAGGAGAGTCTCCACAGGCACAAAGAATGAAAGGGGCTCACGAGGCCTTCCTTTTTAGATCGTCCAAACGGATATTCAGGCGCTCCAGGCGGTACAGCAGCGTGCGCCGGGCGACGCCCAGTTCATGGGCGGCGCGGGTCTGGTTACCGGCGTTTTTGCGCAGGCAGTCGAGCAGCAACCCCCGCTCAACCTGCTCCAGTCGCTCGCGCAGATTGAGGGTGGCGTCATCGGTGGAGGCATCGCGCAACAGCGAGAAATGTTCAGGTCGCAACTCAGTGCCTTCGCACAGCAACACTGCGCGCTCGACCAGCCCTTTAAGCTCGCGCACATTGCCGGGGAAGGCGTAGCTCGCCAGTTGCTCCAGTACCGATTCGGACCAGAGCAGCGGTTGGCGCTGTAAAAACGCGCAGGTCTGCGCGGCAAAATGTCGGGCCAGATCGAGGATGTCACCCTCGCGCTGACGCAAGGCCGGCAAGGTGATGGGGAATTGTGCGAGGCGGTAATACAGGTCTTCGCGAAACAGCCCTTGGCTGACCAACTGCGCCAGATCGCGATGGGTGGCGGCGATGATTCGCACATCGATTTTATGCGTGTGATTTGAGCCCAAGGGGCGGATCTCGCCCTCCTGCAACACGCGCAATAACTTGGCTTGCAACGACAGCGGCATGTCACCGATTTCGTCCAGCAGCAAAGTGCCGCCGTTGGCACTGTCAAACAGCCCGGCGCGGTCACGGTTGGCACCGGTAAAGGCGCCTTTGCGATAACCGAACAGCTCGCTTTCCAGCAAGGCCTCCGGGAAGGCCGCGCAGTTCTGCACGATAAAGGGCCGGTCACGGCGCGAGCTGCCGTCATGAATCGCCCGGGCGACGACTTCTTTGCCGGTGCCGGTTTCGCCCATCAGCAGCACGGTGTAGGGGCTGTTCAGCACTTTGTTGATCAGGTGGTACGTCTGGCGCATGGCCCAGCTTTTGCCGATCAGCCCGCTCGTGCTGCCGGTCAGGTCTGAGGGCATTACCGATGTTGCGTCCTGCTGATGCAAACGCAACTGCGCCCCGACAAAAGTGCCGAAGACTCCAACAGAAGGCGCATAAGCCAACAGCTCAAGCGCTTGACGACTGGCGACCAGCAACACGCCGGCAACCGACTGCTGCGCATTGAGCAGTGGCACGCACAGCAACGCCCGCCACGGCAGGCCCTGGCTGGGCAAAAAGCCGATGTCATACAGCCCGTCGCTGAGGTCATCGACACTCACAACCCGGTTCTGGCACACGGCAAACTGCAACAGATGCTGGCCTGCGTAATCTGTTGGCAACCCTTGTTCGCGGGGCGGTTGCACAAGCCCGTCGAGCCATTCTGCAGTCAGTTCCAGGCGCTTGTGCGTGGCATCGAGCACATACAGCTGGCTCAATTCACAGCCACTGAGTTGGGCCACGGCACGCACGCACTGGCCGACCACGCTGGCGCTGTCAGTGCAGCGCGCCACGCTGGCAAAGTGCTGGAGCAACGACTCGGCATACGCCAGGGGGTCCGCTACGCGAACAAACATCGGCTCCACCTTAAGCAAACTCACACAGCACATGGGCCTGCGGGTCGAGGGTGACGTGCACGCTCTTGAGGGTTTGCGCGTTGGCCATGGCGTCCAGCAAGCGGTCGGCTATCAGCGGCAGGACGTGGGTGTCGAGCAAGTAGTCGATGAGTCGCGCACCGCTGTCGCTTTGGGTGCAGCGCTCAGCCAGATGGTCGACCAGACGCTGGCAGTGGCTGAACGCCAGTTGCCGCCGTTGCAGACGCTCACCCAGGCGTTGAAGTTTGATTTCAATCAGTTCGCGCAGCACCGGCCCGCTGACCGGGTAGTACGGCACCACGCGCATGCGCGCCAGCAAGGCGGGTTTAAAGTGGTTGCTGAGCACCGGACGAATGCTCTGTTCAAGGTCTTCGGCACTCGGCCGCGCACCGTTGGCGCACAAGGCGTTGATGCGTTCGCTGGCGAGGTTGGAAGTCATCAGGATCAGGGTGTTGCGAAAGTCGATCTCGCGCCCTTCGCCATCGTTGGCCACGCCTTTGTCGAAGATTTGATAGAACAGATTGAGCACATCCGGATCGGCTTTTTCGACCTCGTCCAGCAGCACCACGGAATACGGTTTTTGCCGCACTGCCTCGGTCAACATGCCGCCTTCGCCATAACCGACGTAACCCGGCGGTGCGCCGATCAACCGCGAGACGGTGTGTTTTTCCTGAAACTCGGACATGTTGATGGTGGTGATAAAGCGCTCGCCGCCGTACAGCAGGTCGGCCAGAACCAGGGCGGTTTCGGTCTTGCCGACGCCGCTCGGGCCCACCAGCAGGAACACCCCCACCGGCGCATCGGGCTTGTTAAGGCCCGCCGCCGTGGCACGCATGGAGCGGTCCAGCGCGTGGATGGCCTGATCCTGGCCACGAATGCGCGCGCTTAAATCGGCACCGAAACTGCTGACCTTGGCGCTGTGCTCGCGGGCCAATTGCGACACGGGCACGCCGGTCCAGGCGCTGATGACTTCTGCCACAAGACGCGGGCACACTTCAAAACTGACCAGTCGCTCAAGGCTGTGGGCTTCGCTCAGGGCTGCATGGGTGAGGTTGAGCTGCGCCTCCAGTGAGGGCACGCTGTGCTCGTTTTCTGGGTCAAGGTTCGGTTCGCTGGCCTCACGGGCCTGCGCCAGTTGTTGGCGCAGCGCCAGCAAGCGTTCGGCCAAGGTGCGTTGCTCAACCCAGCGTGCTTCAAGGGCAAGCTGCTCGCTTTCGGCTTCGATCAAGCGCGCTTCCAGCGCTAGCAGCTGCGCGTGATCAATCAACAAACCGGCTTCGGCGTCACGGCGCATGGCCTGACGTTGGCGCCCGCCTTCGGCCAGTTCACCGCGCAGTTGCTCAAGCTTTTGCGGCGCGGCGGCCAAGCTGATGCGCACGCGGGCGCAGGCGGTATCGAGCACATCGACGGCTTTGTCCGGGAGCTGGCGACCGGCCAGATAACGGGCTGACAATTGCGCGGCGGCCACCACCGCGTCGTCACGCAAATAAATACCATGGCTCTTTTCATACACGTGGGCCAGACCACGCAGGATGGTCACCGCCTCAGTGACGGTAGGCTCATGCAGTTGCACCGGCTGAAAACGCCGAGCCAGCGCCGGGTCTTTTTCGAAGTATTTTTTGTACTCGCCCCACGTGGTGGCGGCAATGGTGCGCAACTCGCCACGGGCCAATGCGGGCTTGAGCAGGTTGGCCGCATCGGACCCTCCGGCGTTGCCACCGGCGCCGATCAAGGTGTGGGCTTCGTCGATAAACAGAATGATCGGCTTGGGCGAGGCTTTGACTTCGTCGATGACGCCTTTGAGGCGGCGTTCGAATTCACCTTTAACGCTGGCCCCGGCTTGCAGCAGGCCCATGTCCAGCGACAGCAGTTCAACCCCGAGCAGCACCGGCGGCACTTCACCGACGGCGATGCGCGAGGCCAGGCCTTCGACGATAGCGGTTTTACCCACACCGGCTTCGCCCACCACAATCGGGTTGTTTTTGCGCCTGCGGGCGAGGATGTCGATCATCTGGCGGATCGCGTCATCGCGGCACAACACCGGGTCAAGTTTCCCGGCCCGCGCCTGCTCCGTCAGGTTGTGGGTAAAGCGCGGCAATAACGCCTCGCCCGACGCAGGAGCGCGGTCGCTGGCGGGTTGTGCTTGTTGCGACAGGGCAAAGCCTTTGAGGCGTTCGATATCGAGCTGGGCCAGCAGGGTTTGATAGCCGCTCCCGGCATAACGCAGCGGGTTGCGCAACAAGGCGAGAATCAAGGCGGCCTGATCAATCTGGGTCTGCCCCAGTTCAAGGCTGGCGACCAGCAGCGCATCTTGCAGCCATTGCA
This sequence comes from Pseudomonas sp. PS01297, assembly GCF_029959305.1. Classification (NCBI taxonomy): domain Bacteria; kingdom Pseudomonadati; phylum Pseudomonadota; class Gammaproteobacteria; order Pseudomonadales; family Pseudomonadaceae; genus Pseudomonas; species Pseudomonas sp. PS01297. The sequence continues at coordinate 10,766 of NZ_JASCPQ010000021.1, read as the reverse complement.
CCAGTTCAGGCGCAAACACCGGGTTACGTGAGGCGCTGTTTTCACTGCGCGGCTGCAAGGCAGCGCTCAAGTGGCCCGCATCGATGGCGGCGTCTTGCAGCGCACGTGCGAGCAAGCCTTGCGGTCGCTCCAGCAGTTGCAGCAGCAGGTCTTCTACCAATACCTGGCTCGCGCCACGTGCTACACAGCGTTCGGCACTGCCCTCAAGGTCGCGCCGGGTGTCGGCGTCGAGTGCCTGTATCAGTTGTTGCAGGTCTACGTTGATCATGGCCATTGCTCCTTAATGTGCTTTACCCAGGGTGACGACGCCGTCCGCGTATTCGCGGCCCAGCCAACTGGTCCATCCGAGTCGGCAGGGGTTGTGCTCGGCAATGCGCAGCTCACGGATTTCTTCGTGGCGCAGCACCAGCCGGATGTCGTACTCCAGCGGATCACGCAGGGTGAAGCGCACCAGCGCGCACAGCGGCTGATACCCCGTGCCGATCGGCAGAAGTTCATGAAAACGCTCCCAACTCAGTTGGCGGATGTGGATGCGAAACTTGCCGCTGCAATCGCGAACGCGCTCGCCCAGCACCAGGCTTTCACTCAGTTGATGATTGCCGCGCCCAAGGGCGTTGCGCTGTTCCTGGAGAATCTCGACGCGGCGCTCGATGCACTGCTCAATCGTCAGCTCGGCGTGCTTGAAGTAGTAACGCAGCACCGACTCGATCAGGGCGGCCGAATGCGCGCGCAAACTCAACAAACCGAGGTAGGGCAACAGGCGCTTCCAGTTCAGCTCTTGAGCGTCGCGGATGGTCTGGCCACCCAGCCCGATGAGGGCAAACAAGTGGCTGGAAAACGGATCGTTGGCGCCACTTTCGAATCGGGCGCGATAGCGGTATTTGCGCCAGATCGGCAGCAGCAGCCGTTGCAAGCGGTGGTTGAACAGGTCCAGAAACTGCCGCGTCGTGTTCTGCGCGTCGCCGTCGCCCAGCGCTTGCTCGCCATAAAACGCCGGCAACGGCGACGCGGAACCCACCAGGCCCATCAGGTTGAAACGCAGCCGCGCACGGCGTTGCCCGTGCTCGACAAAGAACTCCACCGCATCAACGTCGCAGCCCGGAAAACCCAGGCTCGGGTTGGCCACAAACTCCACCCGGTCGTAGAGCTCGTCTTCGCTGATGTCGGTGTTGCCGTCACGCAGGCGGTCGATGACCAGCAGCACGGCCTGAAACAGCGAGTACTCCCGGACAGTGCGGGCCAACACGCTCAGAGCAGGGGCTGCAGGCCCATGCGGGGTGTCCATTGGTAGGTCTCTCCCTGTGTGCTGTGGACCCGAAGTTCGTGGTACGAATTGAGGCTGGCGTAAAGCGCGAAAAACTCGTTGAGCACCGAGGCAAATACAAACAGGTCGCCATCGCCGACATAGCCTTGGGTATCAACGGTCAGTTCGGTGCGCAGGCCACGCAGCGGCAAGCCGCGGTGCAGGCGGTCAACGTGCTCATGACGGATCGACTTGAGGCCGTTGAGCAGGTTTTTACTGACCCGCTCGGCGTGCTCGTCGTAGTAGCGCGGCAAGTCGTAGGTTTCGAGGATCACCTTCAGGGCATCCACGTTGGCCAGCGACAGGTAGTTGAGTGACATGTTGCTGATCAGCTTCCAGAGGAAGTCGCGGTTGAGCGGCGGTGCGTAGCTGGGCGTCACCGGCCCGATGTTGCGAAACACCAGGAACTCGGGCGTCCCTTCGCAGGGCAGGCAGATGTCGCCCTGGCCAAGTCGCCGGGGCAGGTTCTGATTGGTGCACGTCAGCTCAATGGACAGGGTTTCGCCCGCCTCGGGCTGACGGGTGCCAAAACTGAGATAGGTGTCGAGCCCTTCATGCAGCAACGCCGTGCGCTGGCGAACGCTGTAATGCGTTTGCTCGACGGCCACATCAAAACTGGGGTCGTGCTCGAATGATTCGAACGGCACATACCGCTGGGAGCCCGTGCCGTCGACGCGCCAGCCGGTCACGCTGTCGACCGAGAACACCGCGCAGTGTTCGAGCGCCAGCCGTGAGGGCATCAGCAGGTATTCGTCCTGTTTACCGTCCAGGCGCACGGGCATGGCGTCGTGCTGGAACAGGTTGACGATGGGCGTGCAATAGAGCTTCACGTTGTCCAGCGTCGGGCGCAGGCGCTGGGCGTTGCTCTGGCGAATATCAAAGCGCAACTCCAGACCGCGCACCTGCTTGAGGGTGTCTTCAGGCAGCGTGCTCAGGCGCTCCAGACCGCTGAGGTCAACGAACAGAAACTTGTCCTGAAAGGCGAAGTATTCCTGCAAGTAGCGGTAGCCGCGAAAGGTGTTCAGCGGGTAAGGGATCAAGGACTCTTCTTCGGCAAACCCCACTGGTTGTACGCAAGTGGGCGCCAAGGTGAACGCCGGATTTTCGTCGGCCTCCAGGGCTTTGCCGTTGCCATCGAGCGGCACCACGGTGACGCCGTGCAGATGGCGCAACAAGCCGAGGTAAAGCATTTGGCTGACGTAGCGCTCGCCCGCCAGGTGTAAGCGCAACTGGCTCAGCGCCAGCTCGCCCAAATGACCGTCACAGGTCATGTTCAAGCGCAGGCTGAGCAGCGAGCCTTGGGCGTTGACCGAGTGTTTTAGCTCAACCAGGGCCAATGGCAGCACGTCTGTCGGGTAGCAGGTTCTGAACTGGCAACTCACGCCGTCAATCGGCTTGCTCGCCACCCGGGTTTCGCGCTCGACCCGCAGCGCCGGGCCCGGACGGTCCAGCGGGTCGAACTGCAACAGGCTGAAGGCCGGCAGTGGCCGCATGTAATTGGGCCACAGCAGGTGCATCAGCGAATGGCTCAGTTCGGGGAGTTCATCGTCCAGCTTCTGGCGCAGGCGCCCGGTTAAAAAAGCAAAACCTTCAAGCAACCGCTCGACGTCAGGATCACGCCCGGCCTGGCCCAAAAACGGCGCCAACGCAGGACTACGCTCAGCGAAGCGGCTGCCCAACTGGCGCAATGCAGTGAGTTCGCTTTGGTAGTAATGGTTAAAGGACACGGCGCTACCTGTTAGTTGTCGACGGCACGGAATACGGGAAACACATAGGGGTTGAACGTCACGCGTGCCGGGCTTTAAACCCCGACCCTGACCTGGCCACTGCCATCCAGGTGCGCGGTGAAACTGACCTGACGCTTGGTGCCCGCCACGTCCAGCCAGCCGTCGAGACTGAAGGCGAGCCGCAGCGGGTCGCCGTCTCGGGGCAAGGCGCTGACGCGGACCTGGCTCAGACGCGGTTCATAACGTTCAATAAAAATTTCGATGGCCTCGCGCGCCTGGGTCAGCGCGTCATGCAGGCTCAAACGCATGTTGTTCAAATCGGGCAGGCCGTAGTCGGGCAGCGTTTGCACGCTGCCCGCCCGGGTGCTGAGCATTTTTGCCAAGTGGGCAGCCACGGACGCCTGGGCGCAGGCAACGGGGCTCAAGCCCCGGCGTTTATCCACATCGCCCGCCAGGCGTTCAAAAAGGCTGCCATATGCGCTCATGCCCGCCTCCCGTTACTCTTTTTCCATCTTGCCGACCAGCGACAAGGTGAAGTCAGCTCCCATGTACTTGAAGTGCGGCCGCACGTTCAGGCTGACGCGGTACCAGCCAGGCTCGCCTTCAACGTCGCTGACAGTGATATGGGCGGCACGCAAAGGGCGACGGCCACGGACTTCGGCGGCAGGGTTTTCCTGGTCGGCAACGTACTGGCGGATCCACTTGTTGAGCTCAAGCTCCAGGTCGGTACGCTCTTTCCACGAACCCAACTGCTCGCGCTGCAATACCTTGAGGTAATGCGCCAGGCGGTTGACGATCATCATGTAGGGCAGTTGCGTGCCGAGTTTGTAGTTCAGCTCGGCGTTCTTGCCTTCGGCGCTGATGCCGAAGAACTTGGGTTTTTGTACCGAGTTGGCCGAGAAGAACGCGGCGTTGTCGCTGCCTTTGCGCATGGTCAGGGAGATGAAACCTTCCTCGGCCAGTTCGTATTCGCGGCGGTCAGAGACCAGAACTTCGGTGGGGATCTTGGTTTCGATTTCGCCCATGCTTTCGAAGTGGTGCAGGGGCAGGTCTTCAACCGCACCGCCGCTTTGCGGGCCGATGATGTTCGGGCACCAGCGGAACTTGGCAAAACTGTCGGTGAGCCTGGACGCGAAGGTGTAGGCGGTGTTGCCCCACAGGTAGTGCTCGTGGCTATTGGCAACGGTTTCTTTGTAGACGAACGACTTGACCGGATTTTCTTCTGGGTCATACGGATTGCGCAGTAAGAAACGCGGCACGGTCAGCGCCATGTAGCGCGAATCTTCAGACTCGCGAAAGCTCTGCCATTTGGCGAATTGCGGGCCGCAAAAGTGGTCTTTCAGGTCTTTAAGGTTAGGCATGCCGGTGAAGCTTTCGAGGCCGAAAAACTTCGGCCCGGCGGCGGCAATGAACGGCGCGTGCGACATGCACGAAACACTGGACACGTACTGCATCAATTTGACGTCTGGCGAGCTTGGGGTCATGAAGTAGTTGGCGATGATGGCGCCCACAGGCTCACCACCGAATTGCCCGTATTCTGCGGTGTACACATGTTTATAGAGGCCCGATTGCATGACCTCGGGCGAGTCTTCGAAGTCGTCCAGCAGGTCTTCTTTCGAGACGTTGAGGATTTCGATCTTGATGTTTTCGCGGAAGTTGGTGCGATCGACCAACAACTGCAAGCCACGCCACGCGGACTCCAGCGACTGGAAGGACGGGTGGTGGAGAATTTCGTCCATCTGGTTGCTGAGCTTGGCGTCGATCTCGGCAATCATGCGATCAACCAAGGCTTTTTTGACCGGCTCGCCCTGGTTTTGCGGTTTCAGCAGTTCTTCGATAAACGCCGCCACGCCGCGCTTGGCAATGCCATAGGCGTCGTCTTCGGGGGTGAGTCGGGTTTGCGCGATGATGTCGTCCAGAACGCTGTAAGAAGTGCTTTTATCGTCTTTTAGTTGTGCGGCGCTGCTGCTCATTGTGTGGCTTCCTTGACTGATGGGGGGCTCAAACGTCCGCTGCCGGAGCGACAAGCAGATCCAGTTCGCTCAGTATCCGAGCGCGTGAGACGTCGTCGGCCAGTACGCCTTCAATCGCCTTGCGAAAGCTCGGCGCGTTGCCCAATGGGCCTTTAAGTGCGACCAGGGCATCACGCAGCTCCATCAGTTTTTTCAGTTCAGGGATTTGCTCCACCAGGCTCGCCGGGTTGAAGTCCTTCATCGCGCTGACGCGCAGCGCAATCGCCAACTCATCGGTGCTGTCTTCGCCGTGCAAGCGATTGGGCACATTCAGGGCCAGCTCCAGCCCTTGCTTGGAAAGCACTTCATCGAAGGTCATTTTGTCGATGGCAATAGGCTTGCGGTCTTCAAGCTTTCGCCCGTCAAAGCGCTGGATATAGTCCCCCACCACCAACAGCTTCAAAGGCAGTTCGATCTCTTCTTGAGCCCCGCCAGTCGCTGGTTTGAACGTGATGTTGATCCGTTCCTTGGGGGCTACCGAGCTTTCTTTGGCCATGATGTTTTTCCTTGCGTGTGTGTGGCCCTGAGGCCTATTCGAGTACCACTTCAAGATCGAGGTGGCACAACCTGCGATACATCTCGTCCTTGCGTTCTCGCACTTCGTGGTTCTGCGGCAAGAGCTCGCAGCAGCGATGTAAAAGACGCAAAACTTCAAGCACCAGATCCGGCTCCCAGGCCTGTAAACCTGAGCGGTGAAGGACCTCATCGAGCATTTCGAGCTGGGTTTTGGCGAGTTCGTATTTCTTGGCGTGGAAGCACAGCCGGGCGAGGGTCAACTGCCAGAAGAACCGCACACGCTCGCCAGGGGCGCTGCTCGATCCGCGCTTGAGCCACTGCACAGCGGGTTTGAAACCGCTGACTCGCAAAAGCTCTTGCGCTTCATCGAGGGCCAAGTCCCAGGCCGGGCGTACAGTTGCGACCGGCGCTTCGGGCTCGCTTCGGCTCAGATGGGGCAGCACCTGTGCGTCGATCCAGGCGCGGGTCTGCGGGTCGGCAAACGCGGTGCCGTCACTGAAACGCAATTCGACCAGGCCCGGCAGCCGTTGCAGCAGCAAGGCGAAATGGACCTCCACCTCACGCATGGCCGACTCGGCTTTAAGGGCGCTCAGGCATTCCCAGACCAGGCGCTGGCCGTCGAACCAGAACGGTGATTTGGCAACGCTGGCTTCAAGCTCCACCAGCAAATCGGCAAACTGCCCTTGGGTGAAACGGTCCGCGTAGCTGTTGAGCTTGTCGGCCGGGATGCCGCGCAGCGGGGTGATCAGCTCGCCATTGCGCTCGGGCAGGAGTTCTACGGCCAGCCACGTCAGCACGCGGTTCAGGCGTAGCGCTCGCAGGTCGGTGGCTTTCTGTTTTAGCCACCAGCCGCACAAGGCCCGGGCGCTGTCCTGTTGCTGACGCAAGGCCTTGTGAGCGTCTTTTTCGTTGTCGATGAGCGTATTGGGCTCGATCAACTGGGTGGCCACGTGCCTGACCTGCGCCACCGCCGTGGCAATAACGCCCTTCTCAGGCTGGCTGTCGACGGCCCGCTGGACCATTCGGGCCAGTCGACGGCAAATCGGTAGCAACAGCGGCACGTCATCGCCCAAATGCTTGGCCAGCGCGCTTTCCAGCGCCAGCAACAGCTCAACCATGTGCTGGAACAGCGGCAGTTGTTCTTTAATCGGGACGTTTTCGTTGAGGGCCCGATCAAGGCGCCCTACCAGCCAGCTGATGGCGGCGGCACGGGTGCGCAATTTGAGCGGGTATACAAGCGCCCAGCGCTCCGTACACAGGTGGTGCAATAACCCCAGGCCCGCCAGCAACCCCGGGAACGATTCGCGCTGATAAAGCGCCCAGGTCAGCCAGACGGCGGCACGCAGGTCCTTGGACTGATCACGCAGCATCGCCTCGCTTTGCTCATGCACCACGTACCAGTCGATCTGGTTGTTTTCTGACATCGACTGGGACTTGCCGATTTCTCGCTCAAGGGCTTCGAACTGGTTCGAAAAGCGCGCGTCATTGCCCGCAAAGCTATCCTTGAACACCGGTGCTTTGCCCAGCTCGATGAGGCGGGCAAATAATTGGCTGGAATACGTCATGACAGCACGCCGCCCACTGCAGTGGGCACCATGTACGTCATAGAGGTATCAAGGGGGAGGATCACAGCGCATTACCGATTCCATTCAAGTGGCGAGACCTTATGTGAATGGAAAAGGGAAAAATGTCAGACGTTTCCTCAATGGGCCGAGAAATGTCTTCGCTTAAAAAAAGGTAAAGAAATCGCCTCACGCACGCGTTACGAAACCTGACATACCAAGGATTTGGACTACACCCAAACAGTCATCTCTGACACGAATGGCTGAAAAAACCGCCTTATAGATGTCGACTAAAGTCATGCAGTTAACAGATTCACCTTTCATGGCAGTGGCTTAAACTGCCGCCTTATTTGCCCCAAAACCTGCTGTCTGCTAGTGTCAGCCGGTTTTAACGCCTACCGAGAATGCCGCCATGGCCCGCAAAAAAGCTTCCCTGGATTTCGAGCAGTCCCTCGCCGACCTGCAAACATTGGTCGAGCGCCTGGAAAACGGCGAACTGTCACTGGAAGACTCATTGACCGCCTTTGAACAAGGCATTCGTCTGACCCGTGATTGCCAGGGCGCGCTGGCGCAAGCGGAGCAGAAAGTCCAAATTTTGCTTGAGCGCGATGGTGAGCTCGCTCAAGAGCCTTTTGATGCGGAACAACCAGAATGATTGATGCCTACCAAACCAGCAGCCAGGCACGCGTCAACGCGGCACTTGAGCGCTTGTTTGTCGCTCCTGCCCCGGAGTTGGCCCGTCTGTACGAGGCCATGCGTTACAGCGTGATGAATGGTGGCAAACGGGTTCGACCGCTATTGGCCTATGCCGCTTGCGAAGCGCTGGGCGCGGCCCCCGAACAAGCCAATGGCGCGGCGTGCGCGGTGGAGCTGATCCACGCCTATTCGCTGGTGCATGATGATTTGCCGGCCATGGACGATGATGATTTGCGCCGCGGCCAGCCGACCACCCACAAGGCGTTTGATGAAGCCTGCGCCATTCTGGCCGGTGACGGCCTGCAAAGCCTGGCGTTCAGCGCCCTGCTCGACCCGACGCTGACCACTCTGGATGCCGAAACACGTTTGCGCATGGTCAATGGCCTGGCATTCGCGGCGGGCCCTGCCGGCATGGTTGGCGGGCAAGCCATCGATCTGGGCTCGGTGGGGCTGAAGCTGGATCAGGCTGCGCTGGAATACATGCACCGCCACAAGACCGGCGCCCTGATTGAAGCCAGCGTACAGCTGGGGGCACTGGCCAGCGGCCAGGCAACGGATGACAATCTGCAGGCGTTGAGTGTTTATGCCCGGGCCATTGGCTTGGCGTTTCAGGTCCAGGACGACATTCTGGACGTTGAAAGTGACACCGCAACCCTGGGCAAACGCCAAGGCGCCGACATTGCACGGGACAAACCGACCTACCCGGCACTGATGGGCCTGGAGCAGGCCAAAAGCTATGCCCTGGAACTGCGTGATCAGGCGCTCAATGCCCTGCGACCTTTTGATGCAGCTGCAGAACCTTTGCGAGAACTGGCGCGTTATATCGTGGATCGCCGCCACTAATACGGTGACAAATAGATATTTCGCACAACGTGTAATGCCAAGGTCTGACTAACGAATGTCACACTGCGTGGGCAGCTTACGTTCCATAAGGTAAACTGCCGCCTCTTTTATATACCTATAACGATTCGCCTGATGCCAACGACGTTTCAAGATTTTCCCCGCAAGCGCCCGACTACGCCCCTGCTCGACCGAGCGGGCACGCCTGTTGGCCTGCGCAGATTAGCCGAAGCCGAGCTGGAAACCCTGGCCGATGAGTTGCGCCTGGAATTGCTCTATACCGTTGGCCAGACAGGCGGGCACTTTGGTGCCGGGCTTGGGGTCATTGAGCTGACCATCGCGCTGCACTACGTCTTCGACACCCCGGATGACCGGCTGGTGTGGGACGTGGGTCATCAGGCGTATCCGCACAAAATACTCACCGGCCGTCGCGATGAAATGGCGACGTTGCGCCAAAAGGACGGCATTGCGGCCTTCCCGCGCCGCTCCGAAAGTGAGTACGACACCTTTGGCGTCGGCCATTCCAGCACCTCGATCAGCGCTGCGCTGGGCATGGCCATTGCCGCCCGCCTGCAAAACAGCGAGCGCAAGGCCATTGCAGTGATTGGCGACGGCGCACTGACCGCGGGCATGGCCTTTGAGGCGCTGAACCACGCGCCCGAAGTGAATGCCAACATGTTGGTGATCCTCAACGACAACGACATGTCGATTTCGCGCAATGTCGGCGGGTTGTCCAACTACCTGGCTAAAATCCTGTCGAGCCGTACGTACGCCAGCATGCGCGAAGGCAGCAAAAAAGTGCTGTCACGCCTGCCGGGCGCCTGGGAAATTGCCCGCCGCACCGAAGAATACGCCAAGGGCATGCTGGTCCCCGGGACCCTGTTCGAAGAGTTGGGCTGGAACTACATCGGGCCGATTGATGGCCACGACCTGCCGACCTTGATCGCCACGCTGCGTAATATGCGCGACCTCAAAGGCCCGCAGTTCCTGCACATCGTCACCAAGAAAGGCAAAGGTTTCGCCCCGGCTGAAGCCGACCCGATTGGTTATCACGCGATCACCAAGCTTGAACCGCTGGACGCACCGAAAGTGGCGCCCAAGGTTGCCAGCGGGCCGAAGTACTCGGCCGTGTTTGGCGAGTGGCTGTGTGACATGGCGGCGGCTGACGAGCGCCTGGTCGGCATTACCCCGGCCATGAAAGAAGGCTCGGACCTGATCAAGTTCAGCGAGCAGTACCCTTCGCGCTACTTCGATGTGGCGATTGCCGAGCAGCACGCGGTCACGTTTGCCGCCGGTATGGCCTGTGAAGGAGCCAAACCCGTGGTGGCGATTTATTCGACGTTCTTGCAGCGTGGTTACGACCAATTGGTGCATGACGTCGCGGTGCAGAACCTGGACGTGCTGTTTGCCATCGACCGTGCCGGTCTGGTGGGCGAAGACGGCCCGACCCACGCCGGCAGCTACGACCTGTCTTACCTGCGTTGCATCCCGGGCATGGTCATCATGACCCCGAGCGATGAGAACGAACTGCGCAAAATGCTCACCACCGGCCACCTGTACAACGGCCCGGCGGCAGTGCGTTACCCGCGCGGCACCGGCCCTGACGCGCCTATCGAGAAGACTCTTGAGCCGCTGGAAATCGGCAAAGGTATCGTGCGCCGCCAAGGCAGCAAGGTGGCAATCCTGGTATTTGGCGTGCAATTGGCCGAAGCCCTGCGAGTGGCTGAAAAAATCGACGCGACCGTGGTCGACATGCGTTTTGTGAAGCCGATGGACGAAGCCTTGGTACGCGAAATGGCTGACAGCCATGAGCTGCTGGTGACCATCGAAGAAAACGCCATCATGGGTGGCGCAGGCGCGGCGGTCAGTGAGTTCCTGGCCCGCGAAAACGTGCTGAAGTCGGTGCTGCACCTGGGCTTGCCGGACATTTATGTCGAGCATGCCAAGCCGAGCCAGATGCTGGCTGAATGCGGCCTGGATGAAGCCGGCATCGAAGCCTCGGTTCGCCAGCGGATGCAGTTGCTGGGCCTCTAAGCCCACCAGGATCGACTGTAGGAGCGAGCTTGCCTCGCGATCTTTTAAAGATCAAAAGATCGCGAGGCAAGCTCGC
>NZ_JASCPQ010000219.1:0-319 GCF_029959305.1 Pseudomonas sp. PS01297 | reverse complement strand
AGCTGCAAGCTGCAAGCTGCAAGCTGCAAGCTGCAAGCTGCAAGCTGCAAGCTGCAAGCTGCAAGCTGCAAGCTGCAAGCTGCAAGCTGCAAGAGCGTGGGGGGCTTGGGCGGGGGTGTCCAGTTTTAGTTGGGGTTTCGCTGGGTTTATCGATTGTTTGTTGCGGGGCAATGTTCTGTGCTTTTCGAGCACAAAAACAAAATCCCCGTCTGCGTGAGCAGACAGGGATTTCGGAATTTAATCTTGACGATGACCTACTCTCACATGGGGAAACCCCACACTACCATCGGCGATGCATCGTTTCACTACTGAGTTCGGG
>NZ_JASCPQ010000218.1:0-324 GCF_029959305.1 Pseudomonas sp. PS01297 | reverse complement strand
GTGAACGCCAGCTACCACGTGCCGACGCCAGAAGTGAACGCGACTTATATCGCTGAAATGGCCCGTGCCGAAATGGTCGGCCGTTATGGCAGCGAGGCCTACACCGAAGGTTATCGAGTGACTACGACGGTCCCAAGCGACCTGCAAGAGCTGGCCAACAAGTCGGATGAGGACGGCTTGATGGTCTACGACCAGCGCCACGGCTATCGCGGCCCTGAAGCACGCTTTGCCGGTAAATCCCCGTCGGCCTGGGCTCAGGAGCAGACCAAGCAGCGCACCATCAGCGGGCTTGAGCCGGCCATCGTGACCCAGGTCGACAAAGAC
>NZ_JASCPQ010000217.1:0-339 GCF_029959305.1 Pseudomonas sp. PS01297 | reverse complement strand
CAGCTGGCGTTAGTGCGCGGCCAGACCCTGCAATGGAATGTGAACAATAACCTGCAAGCCGTGACGCTGGTGACCCGGGACAACGGCAGCAGTGACGATGAAATGTATGCCTATGACGGCCTTGGGCAGCGCACCCGAAAAGTACGTACCACCCGCACTCAGGGGCTGACGCATACAGTGGAGGTGCTGTATTTGCCCGGTCTGGAGATTCGTCGCGACAGCGCCACGGGGGAGCACCTCAACGTCGTCAAAGTGCAAGCGGGCAACAGCGATATCCAGGTCTTGCAGTGGGACGCGGGGCGTCCGCAGGGCATGCCCGATAACGGCCTGCGCTTTAGC
>NZ_JASCPQ010000216.1:0-348 GCF_029959305.1 Pseudomonas sp. PS01297 | reverse complement strand
CCCAAAAGGCCGAAGCGGGCAGTGAAGACACCTTGTCAGTGACCGAGACCGAGTACTACATCGACCCGCAAAAGAACTTCAAAGATCAACCCGCTTATTGCCAATTGCCAAAAACAGTCACCAAGATCTGGCGAAACGCCAACGCCACTGAACCACGACACACCGAGACAGTGACGGCCACTTATGATGATTATGGCAACCTGCTGACCCAGAGCAACGCCAATGGTGTGATCGAAACCAACACGTGGTACAGCAGGGACGGTGAAGCAGATAGTGAAGAAGGCCACTATGGTTGCCCAGCAGATCCGCAAAAATTTGTGCGCTCTCTCAAGAGCAAAACCGTCACTC
>NZ_JASCPQ010000215.1:0-354 GCF_029959305.1 Pseudomonas sp. PS01297 | reverse complement strand
ACCACCTGATCCCATCCCGAACTCAGTAGTGAAACGATGCATCGCCGATGGTAGTGTGGGGTTTCCCCATGTGAGAGTAGGTCATCGTCAAGATTAAATTCCAAAATCCCTGTCTGCTCACGCAGACGGGGATTTTGTTTTTGTATAAGTACAAGCTTTGTAAAAAGCTGTACTGCTGATTAGGTCAATTACCTGGTTAGCAAGTCGATTGAAAGTAGCAGGAAATAAGGTGTTGACAGCAGCGTGTAACGCTGTAGAATTCGCCTCCCGCTAACGAGAGATCGAAAGCGCAAGTGGTTGATGTTACAAAGGAAACTTTGAAAACATCTTAAAATAACCGCTTGACAGCAACAG
>NZ_JASCPQ010000214.1:0-473 GCF_029959305.1 Pseudomonas sp. PS01297 | reverse complement strand
GAATCACAAATTTTACCTTAGCCTGAATAAACACCAGTGAAAGTGTCATTCAGTCTATCTTTCTATCACATACCCAAATTTTTAAAGAACGATCTAATCAAAAGATCAGAAATCAACATTCACCATCGCTTGATGGAATGCTCATTTCTAAGCTTTACGACAGAAAAACCACAGAGTAACTCTGCAGTTATCGTCTTCTTCAATGAATCAAGCAATTCGTGTGGGAACTTATGGAGCAGCTGATGTCGTCGATTAAGGAGGTGATCCAGCCGCAGGTTCCCCTACGGCTACCTTGTTACGACTTCACCCCAGTCATGAATCACACCGTGGTAACCGTCCTCCCGAAGGTTAGACTAGCTACTTCTGGTGCAACCCACTCCCATGGTGTGACGGGCGGTGTGTACAAGGCCCGGGAACGTATTCACCGTGACATTCTGATTCACGATTACTAGCGATTCCGACTTCACGCAGTC
>NZ_JASCPQ010000213.1:0-542 GCF_029959305.1 Pseudomonas sp. PS01297 | reverse complement strand
GAATCACAAATTTTACCTTAGCCTGAATAAACACCAGTGAAAGTGTCATTCAGTCTATCTTTCTATCACATACCCAAATTTTTAAAGAACGATCTAATCAAAAGATCAGAAATCAACATTCACCATCATTTGATGGAATGCTCATTTCTAAGCTTTACGATGCAGAAGCAGTTTATGGTGGAGCCAAACGGGATCGAACCGTTGACCTCCTGCGTGCAAGGCAGGCGCTCTCCCAGCTGAGCTATGGCCCCATATTTCTACAGGTACTTTCCACACAAAATTGGTGGGTCTGGGCAGATTCGAACTGCCGACCTCACCCTTATCAGGGGTGCGCTCTAACCAACTGAGCTACAGACCCAATTTCGAGCTTGCAACTGTTAGCGTGAGCTATCAGCTTGTAGCTTAAAGCTGCTTCTATCGTCTTCTTCAATGAATCAAGCAATTCGTGTGGGAACTTATGGAGCAGCTGATGTCGTCGATTAAGGAGGTGATCCAGCCGCAGGTTCCCCTACGGCTACCTTGTTACGACTTCACCCCAGTCA
>NZ_JASCPQ010000212.1:0-546 GCF_029959305.1 Pseudomonas sp. PS01297 | reverse complement strand
GATGGTGAATGTTGATTTCTGATCTTTTGATTAGATCGTTCTTTAAAAATTTGGGTATGTGATAGAAAGATAGACTGAATGACACTTTCACTGGTGTTTATTCAGGCTAAGGTAAAATTTGTGATTCTCTTAATTGAGTGTGCGAATTTTCGGCGAATGTTGTCTTCATAGTATAACCAGATTGCTTGGGGTTATATGGTCAAGTGAAGAAGCGCATACGGTGGATGCCTTGGCAGTCAGAGGCGATGAAAGACGTGGTAGCCTGCGAAAAGCTTCGGGGAGTCGGCAAACAGACTTTGATCCGGAGATGTCTGAATGGGGGAACCCACCTAACATAAGTTAGGTATCTTAAGCTGAATACATAGGCTTAAGAAGCGAACCAGGGGAACTGAAACATCTAAGTACCCTGAGGAAAAGAAATCAACCGAGATTCCCTTAGTAGTGGCGAGCGAACGGGGACCAGCCCTTAAGCTGTATTGATGTTAGCGGAACGCTCTGGAAAGTGCGGCCATAGTGGGTGATAGCCCTGTACGCGAAAACATCTTT
>NZ_JASCPQ010000211.1:0-765 GCF_029959305.1 Pseudomonas sp. PS01297 | reverse complement strand
GGCTTGCTCGCGATGCAGGCAACGCGGTGCGCGACTTTGACACCTTGTCGTATCCATCGCGAGCAAGCCCGCTCCCACAATGAGTCAGGTGATTTAAACGCTGACGTGTAGACGCACGTCGACGTTGCCGCGGGTGGCGTTGGAGTAAGGGCACACCTGGTGCGCAGCCTCTACCAGCGCTTGGGCGTCGGCTTGCTCAAGGCCCGGCAGGCTGATGTGCAGGTCGATGTCCAGACCGAAACCGCCCGGGATCTGGCCAATACCCACGTGGGCCGTGATCGAGGCGTCGGCCGGAATGCTGCGCTTGGTCTGGCTGGCGACAAACTTCAAGGCACCGATAAAGCAGGCCGAGTAACCGGCGGCAAACAGTTGCTCAGGGTTCGTGGCTTCACCGCCAGCACCGCCCAGTTCTTTTGGCGTGGTCAGCTTGACGTCGAGGACCTTGTCACTCGAAACAGCGCGACCATCACGGCCACCGGTAGCGGTTGCAACAGCGGTATAGAGAACGTTCATGGCGGTCTTTCCTTACAAGAGAAGTGTCTGATGAGGTTTATCTTTAGCGCTAATTGTTTGCGCGCTAAGCAGATGGCTGAAAATTAGCGCTCAAATAGTTTGTGCGCAAGTTATTTTTTCAAGGCGCACCCAAAACAGATCTATCTAATTGATCTAAAAGACTATTTATTTTCAGGAAGCAAGCTGACTGTAGGAGCGAGCTTGCCTCGCGATCTCTTGATCTTTAAAAATCAAAAGATCGCGAGGCAAGCT
>NZ_JASCPQ010000210.1:0-806 GCF_029959305.1 Pseudomonas sp. PS01297 | reverse complement strand
ATCTTGGTGACTGTTTTTGGCAATTGGCAATAAGCGGGTTGATCTTTGAAGTTCTTTTGCGGGTCGATGTAGTACTCGGTCTCGGTCACTGACAAGGTGTCTTCACTGCCCGCTTCGGCCTTTTGGGTAATTTGCTCGCTTACCAGCAAATGGTATTTATTGAATACTCGGTGAGTGCTTCGAACCGTTTGGTTGCGGGTGGCATCCCAAACATTTTCGGTGGTTTCGTATTGATAGTCGGCGCTGATTTTATAAAGGTTATCCAGTCCATCGTCACTCCACGCGATACCACTGCCAAACCCCAGGAAGTTTCGATCCTGCGAGTCGTATTCATAGCGGGTTTCACTGACTGGCTGGTCGAAACCCGGATCGCGCTTATGTATCTGAACCCGTGGCAGCTTGCGCCCGCTCAGCCCCGGAAACGAATGCCCCGCGGCTGAATAGGTAATGGTTTCGTGACCACCGGTGGGGGTATCAACGCTGGTGAGACAGGTTAGATCGTTATACATGCCGTAGACGAAGCGCCAGGAAGCGTTGTCGTCAGTTGGCAAAACGATAGTCCTGGTCTCACTGCCAATGATTTCAAGTTTAAATTCGGCTTCATACACCGTGCCGGGGTGCAGCAAGATCTTTAGCTCATTGTTAGTGCGCAGCAAGCTGATGAGCTCAGTGCCGTCAGCATTTTTTATGCTGCTAAGCAGCGGCTCAGTAAAGAAGGGCGTGTACTGTAACGTCACGCTATGGCCCTGAGGTGAAAGCATTTGCACCGGCATGGCCAATCCGCCTTGGCCGACCTCAAGGATTTC